>NZ_RHOE01000118.1 GCF_003946385.1 Loigolactobacillus zhaoyuanensis | reverse complement strand
ATTAACTTTAGCCGTATCGAACTGGATTCAATATTATAATGTCACACGAATCAAAACAAAACTGGGTGGTAAGAGCCCGGTTAAATACCGTGTTCTTACCACCCAGAAAGTCGCTTAAAGTTTCGTCCAATATTTGGGGTTCACTTCATCTTCACCTTCTTTTATCGATTGACGCTAGCCGCAGTTGCCGGTGCGTGTAAAATTACGCTGAGAATACGCTCCGATACTGTGGCGATCGTGGCTGCATCTTGATTTTTAGCACCGTCTGCTTCGTAAACGTTGGTACCATCTTTAACTACAAATACTCGATCAGCCATCCGTGCAGCCTCGTCTACATCGTGGGTGATCAACAAGGTAGTCAGTTGCTGTTTAGCGCAAATATCCGCAATGAAAGCTTGCATTTTACGTCGTGTCAAAGCATCCAGTGCGCCTAATGGTTCATCCAACAATAATAACTTGGGCTTGGCCATTAAGGCACGTGCCAACGCCAAACGCTGTTTTTGACCACCCGATAATTGGTTAGGGTAGCTATCAGCAAATTCAGCTAAGCCAACTTCGTTCAACATGGCCTGTGCTCGTTTTTGCTGTACTTTATTTTTACTATTAAAAGAGATATTCTCTAGATTGGTCATCCATGGTAAAAGTCGATCATTTTGGAACATAACGCGGACAGTGGTGGTCTCATCATGAAATTTAATCCGACCGCCAGTGGGTTGTTCTAGTTGAGCGATCAGCCGTAAAATCGTACTTTTACCACCGCCACTCATTCCGACTAGAGCAACAAACTCACCGGGATAAATATTGAAGTTAACGTCGTGTAACGCAATTTTATTGGCATACTTTTTGCCGACTTGTTCTAAAGTTAATAGTGGCTCGATCATCATTTAACCTGCCCTTCACGTTGCCAAGCTAGACAAATATTCTCTAATGCCTTGGCAATCAAATCGGACAACTTACCTAATAAAGCGTAAATAATAATACATAGCAGCACCGTATCCATATTCATAAATTCTTGCGCATTAGTGGCCATGTAACCAATACCTGAGCTAGAAGAAATTGTTTCGGCAACGATCAACGTAGTCCACATCACACCTAAGGCATAACGCACACCAACTAAAATCGTTGGTAAAGCACCAGGAAAAATAATTTTAGTTAATAAAGCCCGTTTCGATAAACCGTACGCACGACCCATTTCCAATAATTCGGGATCAATACTGGTAATACCATGAAAAGTATTGATGTAGATCGGAAACATAACGCCGACTGTGACCAGTGAGATTTTAGCGGTTTCGCCAATACCTAAAGCAATAATGACCACTGGGATCAAGGAAAGATGTGGAATATTACGCAGCATTTGAATGGAAGAATCAAATAGAGCACGTGCAGTCGTGGACAATCCATTTAACAGCCCTAATAAGAAGCCGAGACTACCGCCGATCACAAAACCTGCTGTTGCTCGGTAAAGACTAATACTGATATTTTTAGGTAGCTCGCCCGTTTGCCACAATGCAATACCATCCTGGATCACGGCAAGCGGTGACGGTAACAAACTACTAGTGATCCAGCCAGTACTAACTGCTAATTGCCAAAAACCAATGAGCAACACTGGAATCAACCAAGGTAACAATTTTTGCCAAGTAAAGTGTAGACGCCGCTGGGACTGACGCGCACCAAGTTCCGCTACATTATCCATTAATACTCATCTCCGTTTTGTTTTATCAATGAGCATAATCATACTGGGGTAAGCTTAAACCGAACTTAAAACCTAAAAAGTTCTAAATCATTTGTTTATTGCATTTTTAAGGTTGCTTTTAGGTAGACCACTTATACTGCATATAATAATTAATTATTGGAGGCAAATTTATGTCAAATTATCAAGTGATCGATCCTTATACCGAAGAAACCAGCGCCACTTATCCCACGGCAACGCCAGCAAAAATAGAAAAAGCACTAACCGTTGGTAATGCGTACTACCAAGCAACGCGCCACCAAGGCTTCGCCGGTATTTGTGCCCGCAGCGCTCAATTGCAACGCTTAGCCGTTCTATTCAAACAAAATGAAAATCGGCTGGCGGAAATGGCGACCACCAATATGGGTAAGTTACTCCGCGAAAGCCATGGTGAGATCAATGGTAGTATTGGCGTCGCTAACTATTACGCTCACCATGGCGCCGAAGCACTGCAACCGCGAATGCGCCAATACCAAGGCGTGGCGAATGCGCAAATTAGTTATGAACCCACTGGTATCGTGTTGGCAATTGAACCCTGGAATTTCCCCTATACACAAGTCATGCGTGTCTTTGCGCCAAACTTCATTTTAGGTAATCCAGTCATTTTAAAACACGCCCCCAGCGTGGCTAGTTGCGCACTTTTATTTGCAGAAATGGTCCAAGCAGCTGGGATTGCGCCAGCAGCCATGCAGAATTTATTTTTGACCAATGAACAAGCTGCCACCGTGATCGCTGATTCGCGTGTGCAAGGTGTCGCCTTAACTGGATCAGTCCGTGCTGGGCGCACAATTGCGAGTGAAGCCGCTCAAGCGCTGACCAAGTCAACATTAGAACTAGGCGGTAATGATGCTTTTATTGTATTGGCTGACGCTGACGTACCCGCTGCAGCTGCCGCGGCGGTTGGTTCTCGCTTGCGTAATGCTGGTCAAGTCTGCGTTTCGGCTAAACGGTTTATCGTCCACCAAGCAGTTGCACCAGCATTTACAGCAGCAGTTAAAGCTGCCTTTGCACAACAAAAAATCGGTGATCCACGCGCTGAAGACACTACCCTAGCACCCTTGGCTTCTGCAGAAGTACGCCAACGAATTCAAGCGCAAGTCGATCAAGCAGTCGCACATGGTGCTGAAGTATTAGTTGCCGGTGGCAGTGACTTTTCACAACCTGGTTACTTTTTTAAGCCTGTTTTACTAGGCAATATTAAGTCAGATAACCCAATTTTTGATGCCGAATTATTCGGACCTGTAGGCCAATTGCACATCGTTGAATCAGATGACGCAGCGATCACATTAGCTAATCGCTCACAATATGGCTTAGCTGGGACTGTCTTTGGCGCTGTAGAACATGCTCAAGCCATAGCCGCACAAATAGAGACCGGCCAAATTTTTATTAACCAACAGGCCGTTGCCCAGCCAGAATTACCTTTTGGTGGTGTTAAAAATTCTGGCTACGGTCGGGAAATGAGCGAACAGGCGTTATTTGAATTTGCCAATCAAAAAGTAATTGCACATTAATGGTAACGTCTAAAGTTCCATGAAACCCAAGTTCAAAACCGGATGTTCAAGGGGGGATGACGATTAATATATGGAATCACCGTTCACGGATGAATCGAACTTAATTCAGGTGTTGCTTCTCACTGGATCTTGCCTATTTTATGTGTTCT
>NZ_RHOE01000117.1 GCF_003946385.1 Loigolactobacillus zhaoyuanensis | reverse complement strand
TATAGTAGACATAGGCATGAAACTCCTCTGTATGGTTTTTGTTTAGACGCTTTAAGTATACAGATGTGGATGGTTTCATGTCTATTTTTGTAGCAAAAAAGCCCTAACAGATCAGGGCTTAAGTGGAAATATTAACTTTCAACCTTTAGCACATAATCAAAAAACTGTTCCGCCAGTGTAATACTAGGCGAAACAGTTTTTTTATTTTAAAATGTTAGTGGCTACTTATTTAGTTAGCAGGCTACTGGTCCCAACTATTAAACATGACCAACGCCCCACCACCAATTAGCACTGCCACAATTGCAATACCGGCCAGTAAAAAGTTAAAAATAAAACCTAAACCACCGCACAGCAGCAAAAATAAAAATAGGATCGGATGACGAAAACAGAACTTAATGAAGCTGGTCATTAGTTTGAAAAATAAAAGTACAAAAATAATCACACCAATGCCGACAGCGATTTTAGTATTGGTAGTTACCGCCATTAATGATGAAGTGAACACAAGCAAATTCCTTTCTGTTCGTTGATTACGATCAGTGTCATTGATTATAACAAGAAAGTTTAAATTTTATGCTAAGTTACTAACTTGACTGATGATGATCTATAATATATAGTAACTAAATTACTTAATTTTAGGCCAACCGCAAAGGAGTAAAATAATGATTATCAATCCAACTAAAAAAGCCTTACCTATTTTTAATCGGCTAACTAAAGTAACTGATCCTGCCGCCGCAAAGAACTTTGCCCAGGCTAATCCCTTCTTTTCCTGGCACGCTAATTATTATACGGTACAACGTAAAAAGGTCGTTGTGTTGGCCAATGATTTAACCTACGCTACGGTTGTGCTTTATGACATCAATGCTAAAAATAAAAAACAACTAGATCAATACATTGTCGCTGGTATCCGCGCTGCTTTTACCTTAGTTGGTATTGCGGATAAGCAGATCGATGCGTACTTGGACATGGCTGGCAAAGTTGAACTTAATGCTGGCTTCGACCGCCGTGTCACTGGTGTGATCACTAAGTTAATTTCAATGGCTGAGCTCTACGGGTTAACTGATCCCCAGCAAGTGATTCAAACTGAATTAATGGCTGATTTGATGCAGATCCCCTTTCTGCATACAAAATATAATTTTACTGAGCCTGCTGTTACTGCAGCTTTTAAGGATAATTTGGTCATCGTTGATAGCGCCAAATTTGCCATAACAAACGCTTATCAAGTCAAAAAAACCTGGTCTAGCTATCATTACTGGGATAAATACGAAAATGATCAGGTATTACTAGCTGATGGTGATCGTTATGAAAAGGTCATGGCCGCGGTTCAAGCAAACAATCAATTGCTATTGAATGAATTTAAAAATTATTTGAGCAATGCTAAAGGTTTAAGTCGTAAAGTCGTCAATAAACACGCGGCTAATAGCGAAATCTTTATCAACGAATTTATGCTCTATTACACGATCAAAACACCGTTAAAAGCCGGTGACGAAGTTGCAGAATATTTAGCTGAATGGTTCCCCCGTAAAATTGCGTACTCACCGAGTGATATACAAACTAACGCCACTTCATTACGCAAATTTTTCGATTTTTTAGTTATCAGTGGTGAAATCAACCAAGCTACTGGTATTGCGGCTAAAACAGCAATCAAAAATGGCGTCAACGCTGGAATTGAGCATATGCGTTTAATCGATAATCTGAGCGACTTCTTCTGAACGAATTTATACGTTAACAGGCCTACACTCACATTGAGCGCAGGCCTGTTTCTTACTATTTAGCAACTCGGCCAAAGCCATGACGAAACAGATAAACGGCTGCTGCCAAGATCAACACCACCGCGCCGACAATCACCGATATCCGTGTATCCGGATTAATGAACATGAACACAACGATCACCAACAACATCGCCAGCGCGAAGTAATTAGCCAGCGGGTACAGGGGTAATTTGAAGGGATGCGTTTGCATCAATTCAGGATTACCTTTACGAAAACGCAATTCAGCTAGTAAAATCACAAACCACGGCACCATCCCCGGCAAAACCGACGAACTAAACACCACTACAAATAAATTAGCGGTGGACTTACTATAAATTGACGCCACCATGTCCACGATAAAGCCTAGTAAAATACCGCCAGAGATTCCTAAAATTGCCGCATCAGGTACGATGCGTTTCGATACCCGTCCCAGAATTTTCGGAGCGTCGCCTTCATGCGCCAATTTAAACAGCATCCGGCTTGAGGAATAGATCCCTGAATTAGCTCCCGAAAGCGCGGCGGTCAACACAACAAAATTGATCACCGACGCCGCGGCGGTGATGCCGACTTTGGCAAAAGTTGAGACAAACGGTGACCCAATACTGCTGAGTTGATTCCACGGATAGATAGTCACAATCACAAAAATCGCGCCAACGTAGAAAATTAAGATCCGTAGCAGTACTGATTTAACTGATTTTACGATGGCTCGTTGTGGATCAGCCACTTCGCCAGCGGAAATACCTAGTAGCTCGATGCCTTGATACGAGCCGACAACGATCGACATTGAGAAAAAGAAACCCTGCGCACCACCGGTAAAGAAGCCACCATGCCGCCACAGATTGCTTAGACCGATCGGGTGGCCACCATTGCCCCACCCTAAGAAAATAATTGCTAGGCCTAAGACGATCATCATGATGATGGTCACAACTTTGATCATTGCAAACCAAAATTCCAACGACCCATAAGCCTTAGCGCTGGCCAGATTAGCCGCCACTAAAAATAAAATAATAATGATCCCAGCCACAAATGAATTAGTGTGTGGCCACCAATACCGTAAATATTCGGTCGCCGCCACAACTTCGGACATACCGACCACAATATATTCAAAGACGTTTGCCCATTTGGCCATATAGCCGGCTAACGGATGGACGTATTCCGTTGCATAATCGGCGAACGAACCTGTGCCTGGATTAACGTAGATCATTTCCCCTAATG
Source organism: Loigolactobacillus zhaoyuanensis (assembly GCF_003946385.1). Taxonomy (GTDB): domain Bacteria; phylum Bacillota; class Bacilli; order Lactobacillales; family Lactobacillaceae; genus Loigolactobacillus; species Loigolactobacillus zhaoyuanensis. The sequence goes on along the minus strand of NZ_RHOE01000117.1, from coordinate 711 downwards.
CCCGCATCACGATATAAAGGATCAAACCGACAAACATATAAGCTAAAATAACCGACGGCCCTGTCCATTTAATGGTTGACGTGGCCCCCATAAAAAGACCCACACCAATCGCGCCACCAAGAGAGATCATCTCCATCTGGCCAGCCGTCATTGAGCGCTGTAATTCAGGCGCCTGCTTGTTCTGTTTCATTTCTGCCTCCGACTATGTAGCGCACATCCTTTATCAAACCGTACGCAAAAATAACAACTTTTCTTTAGTATCCTACCACTTTATATGTAACAAGGATCAGGCGCTAAAACTATCAAAATCGAAACCAATAAGAACAATCTTAGCTATTATACCATTGTTAAAGTACCATTAAAAATAGCATTTATTTCAATTTGAATGCTTATTTATAGATGAGATTTTCAATTATTTGAATTCACCATTACAATACCGCGCAACTTTATCGGCTGGCAACTAAGGGTTACCGATAACCCCAGCTCGTTTGTGACCTAATACTTGCGTAAGTTCGCACGGCAATAAAAAGGAGGCGCCGACATAATTTCCCTTATGCCATAGTGAAGTGAACCCCCGGTATTGGACCAGAATCCAATACCGGGGGTTTTACTATGACTAAATATACTAAGCAGTTTAAACTGCAGGTGGTTCAAGACTATCTCACTTCTTCGTTAGGGATTGTATTGATTGCTAGAAAGTACCAGATCAAA
>NZ_RHOE01000116.1 GCF_003946385.1 Loigolactobacillus zhaoyuanensis | reverse complement strand
AACCTTGATGACGGTTATTCTGGATTACAATGACAAGTTTGATCAGCGGGTGCATAAGGGATTCAACATGGTTGAAGACACATTAGAATCTATGTTTTAAAAAAAGGACGAGAGGCTTTTCTATTTACACATAAAATTTGACACTCTCATATTTTTTAGGTAATCATTGCTAAAACAAGCTATAGTGTATATTACACGCTGGTCTAATAATCGATAAAACTGCTAATTTAATTAATTTGATCACAGAATATCATTCATTATTTGAATTTTATTAGCACTAAAGATGAGCACACAACAATTCAAAAGTTTTATTGGCGTGCTTAATCCTACATGCTATAATCAGTTTAATAGAAAACGTTTTCTTAAAAACTGTCTGAGAACAGAAAAATAATTTTTTAAATTAAAATTAAATATGCAATGATCGTCAATCAATATCTATACCCGTTCCATAACGAGAAGTTAATTTCATCTAAGTGCCTTTCTAGTATTCAGTAGCTACCTGCTAAATAAGGTATGTAGATTAAATGGTAGATTATTTAATCCATTAAAAATCCTCCATCTGCTGAGAACAGATGGAGGAAGTCTCCTACTACGTAAAAAAGCCGATAACTTATTTTATCATAATAGGAGTGAGTTGGATATGGTTAGTATGTTATTTTTTATAGGATTAGTTGGGTTGATCGTCACTATAGTTGGTATGGTCAAGGTTATAAAAAAGGATCCGGATAAAAAGAAGACAAAATGGTTTATTCTCATTGGGATCGTATTATTCATTTTAGGCATTACCGGCGCTAAGCTATTATCAGAACCGCCAGAGGTTAATACTTCAAAATCATCATCAGTAATTGATAAAAATGGAACCGCCAGCCTTGTGGTTACAACTGATAAAGCCGCTCAGGTTAAAATAAAAGATGTAGACGCCTCTGCCTATGATACTGACTATAAGCCTGCTGATAGCCAAGGTGTGCTACGACTTACCGTCGATCACTCCGGTAAGTACAAAGTAATTGTTAAAAATAAGTACGATAGCGCTACTAAAACAATCAATATAAAAACATCACCTTATGAACAAGCACCACGGAAAGTGGAACAACTATTTAAAGGTAACTCTAAAAATAAGCTTATACCAGGAACAACAATGAATGATATTAATGATGTTAAAGCTGATATTAGTGATTTATCAAAGGGTAAAGTTAAAACTTGGTGCTTAAAATATTTAAACCGTGCTAAAAAATTACAGCCAGCCCTTGCAAAAAAAGAAGCTGCTGCAGCCCAAAAACAAGAAAAAGCTGAATCTGAAAGCGTTGAAAAGGCCGCATCTGAAAGTAAGGCTGAATCTGAAAGTATTGCAAAAATAGTGTCCGAAAGTTCAGTTAAACAAGCCGCTGCAGATAGTTCATCTACAGCATCATCAATTGCAGCATCACAATCAAATGTCGCAGCTGCCGCAATAGAAAGCAGCGCCCCAACTGATCAAACACAACAAATAGTTTACATTGCACCAACAAGTGGTACTAAATACCATTTTGACCCTAATTGTCGTGGCCTTCGCAATGCTAATGGTAATATACAAAGTATGTCGTTATCCGATGCAGAATCCCGAAACTACACGAAATGCGGCTTTGAATAGATATCCTCTATTTCGCATAATTAGGCAGTGCCACTTGGGTTTGATATACTAGAATTCGATCTATCTAAGCCGTTGAAGAAATTCAACCATCTATTCTCAGGAAAGAAAATATACAAACGATAGCTGTTTTAGAATAAATAAAATCATAACGAACTATTTAATAAGCGACTTATTTTTGACTAAAATCGTTATCAAAAAGCCGGCATCTCAAAATGCCGGCTTTTTGATTCGCCAAAATTAACAAGTACCAGTTATGAGTTTATTTCTCATTCTGGCTAATAAAATTCTTTTAATAAAACAGCTTAATATAAAGTTAAAAAGGGATAATTCTAATTATTCATTAAGACTATTTAACTTTTTACGTAATTTTTCATCTTCCGCAAATATATACAACCCATGAATACCTCGTTTCATAAGTACATTAATAGAATTTAAGATAATCTGTTTTTTTGCTAACTCTCGATTAGGTAGTTCGTTACGGCCACGAAAAGCATCAGTATCTTGATAATTAGCAGTTATAATTTTTAATCGATCATTTTTCTCATCAAACGAAACGGAAGGCCCTAAAATAACTCCCACATAATTTAAATCAGCACCCTGAATCGTATAGATAGAACCTGCTTCATTGATGGTGTCATCACGTTCTGCCCATGAATTATTGTTATCCGTCGTATTCCACGGAAGCTCTAGGTTGCCGGCTTTAACTTTATAAACAGGTGAATCTTCATCTCGCTCACTTGTCTTAGGCAGATGGTATTCATAATCAAAAGTAGAAACAACACGTGATAATTTAAATTGCTTATTTTTTTCTTCAATAGCTTTAAACATCGCTTTACCATCATCAAAAATTCTAAAGTCGTATCTTTCACCATGTTCATCAACCTTTGGAAAAGCATCAATTTTCTCAGCAACAAAATCATCTATCCAATTAATAACACTTGGACCAGCATTAATCCGAAATTGTTCAGTTAAACAAAATTCTTTGTACTTATACTGCTTTTTGAATGGTTCTAAATCTGATTCGCTCCAGTAACTTTTAAGTTTAAGAAATTGTTTAGGATCAAAAAATAAGACAGTTATTTTACTACGTTTTATGATCTCTGTAAGCTGATTTTGATGATCAAAGTTATTATATTTATCCTTTGAAGTTAAAAGCAGATGAGCCTCATCAACCAATGTGACATCTGCGATTTTGTGTTTCCCGCGATCAACATCATTGATAAACGATGTTGGTTTTAAAATATGATTCTTTGAGAGATTCTTTAAATGCTTGGCTAAGTGATGATACTGTTTAAGCATTTCGTTATGATTAACCAACAAGTAATTATTAGTTTTATAAAGGTTATCTTCTTTACTTTTTTTATTACGGGAAATATTTTGAATTTCGTTGTAAATAGAACTCAAAACAACACTTTTACCAACACCAGCCTCACCCTTAATGATATAAATAGCATGGCCTTGATCTATTTCAAAATCTTTTAACCATTCGCGTGAAGTTTCAATTACAGCTTCCTTCAGCATCAACTGGCTACTAGATAATGATTTGAAGGGAGAAATTTTATAAATATCACTATTTTCGAGAAAATCAATTGTTTGATCAACTAAGTGCCGATTATTTTTTAAATCATCCCATAAATCTTTTAAAACAATATCATTATAATAACTTTTCTGATAATAGTCATTAGTCGATAAGAGTTTAGTTTGTTTGGTATTAAAGAGATCAAAATTATCAGCTAAAAAAAGATTAATTAATCTAGTTTCTAAATTAACTGTAGCCGATTTATTGAATTCCTCTTCCCCAATAATCAGCATATACTCTAATTCATTGAACTTGGGATCATCTTTGAGATGTTGCCGCGTACGTCGAACGATCGAGTTAGTTTCACCAATATATGCTTTTTTTGTTTTCCCAAATTGTCAAATCAAGTGCAACAGTATCGACCTATTCTTATAAATTGGTATAGTTAATCATCTAAATCAATGAATAGTTCACTGGCGCAGTTGTAGTTCAAGCTCCGACGTGGCCGGTGGTTAAGCGCGTCTTGGATTCCTTG
>NZ_RHOE01000115.1 GCF_003946385.1 Loigolactobacillus zhaoyuanensis | reverse complement strand
AATGGCTAGACATGGTACTCTGGGATTGGGTCATGAAGGCACCTACTCTCTTATTTTCTTGGCGATTATAAGAATAGGTCTTCATGGCCTTTTTGTCTATAGTTGGTCTAGTTCATTGGGTGTTGCACTTCAATTGTAAACTCGGCAATCATTACTAAGTACTAACGAAGAAAGGAATACCGTATTGAAAAATATGACAGAAATGCTAAAGGGACTCCTTGAAGGGATTATTCTGCAGATAATCGCGAAGGGCGAGACTTACGGCTATGAGATCACCAATCAATTGGTGGAAATGGGCTTCAAGGATATCGCTGAAGGAACAGTTTATACAGTTCTATTAAGACTAGAAAAACAAAAAATATTGAACGTGGATCGACGAAAATCGCAAAAAGGACCAATGCGCAAGTTCTACACATTGAACGCAGCTGGCCAAGCAACATTGGACGATTTTTGGCAACGTTGGAATTTTTTAAAAAATAAAATGAGCGAAATAGAGGAAAATAATAATGAAAATTAGTTGGAAAAAGATGCGCGAAGATAAAAAATGGTATCGCGATTATCAAGCAAAGGAAAAGGAATTACCGGAAACCTATCAAACGGCGATCAAAGCGTTGGATGCATATTTAATGCAGTTCTGGGGGACCGATGAATTCATAAATTTACTGGATGACATGCTCGCAATTTTTCAAGAAAATGCCAGTGAAAATGTACCGATCAACGCCCTTGTTGGCGATGATCCGGTTGCGTTTGCGGACGAACTTTTAGCACAGTATCAGCAAGCAACTTGGATGCGTAAACAACAAGATAAGTTACGCAATGCTTTTAAGGAGTTGAAGTCATGACAGCAGCAATTGAAATTCAACACTTAGTACGCTCTTTTGGGAAAAAAGCGGTACTAAGTGACGTTAATTTAACGGTTCAGCAAGGGGAGATATTTGCCTTATTAGGTGAGAATGGTTCGGGTAAAACAACCCTAATTCGAATTTTGACTTCGTTGTTAGCACCTGATGCAGGAACGGTCACAATTCTTGGTATCCCGCTAAAAGGAAATGAGGATCAAATCCGGCAGTTGATCAGTCTTAACTCACAAGCAACGACGGTTGATGGCGATTTGAGTGGACGCGCAAATCTTGCTTTCATAGCGGACCTGCGCGGTGTTAAATCTGGAAAATTGGTCATTAAGGATCTGATTGAGCGCTTTGATATGGTCGACTTTATTGATCGGAAGGTTGCAACTTATTCTGGTGGGATGAAGCGGCGCTTGGATATTGCCATGTCGCTGATTGGCGATGCGCAGATTATTTTTCTGGATGAACCGACTACAGGCGTCGATCCAAAAGCACGTCAAGATATTTGGCGATTAATTCAGAAAATACGTGACGAAGGTAAAACAATTTTTCTGACCACCCAATATTTAGAAGAAGCCGATCAGCACGCTGACCATATTGCTTTTCTGAATAAAGGCAAAATTGTTTTGTCGGGCACGCCAACTGAAATTAAGACAAGCGCGAACCCACAATCAGTATTGACCGTGGCGTTAGAAGATGAAAATGGTGCTGCTCGTGTGTTGCCAGAACAGCAATTTCATGCTGGTAGTGTTGTTTTGTCAGATGATCAAGTTGCACGCTCACTTAAGTTGCTCGTCAATAATGATATTAAAGTTGTGTCACTGGGACCGGCTAAGAATGATTTAGAAACTGTCTTTTTTAACGTGGCAGAGGAGGAAGCTAATGAAGTCGTTTAAACAGCTTATCGTTTTAACCAAACGTATTCTTCACCAAAACTTTACTGATGCGGATACGATAACAACGGTCATTGTAATGCCAGCATTCTTGTTGTTATTTTTCGTTTATGTATTGGGTGGCAACGTCACGATTGGTAACCATGGCAGCATTCAGGCTTATCTTAATTACGCTTTACCTGGTTTTTTGTTATTAACGATGACAATGGGTGCGGCCTATACGTCAATGCGAATTAATAACGATAAATTAAGCGGCATGTTAGATCGGCTTCATTCGTTGCCGATAAAAAGGTGGGTTATCCTTGGTGCGCACACACTAGCCTCGATTTTGTTTATGCTGATCGCCGAGATCGTTGTTTTCATTGTTGGCTTATTGATGGGCTACCGACCAGATTTGACGCTTGGCTCTGCGTTAGTGATGCTTTTGCTATCGATTGCCTTTGCCCTAGGAATCACGCTTATGGCGATTCCATTTTCGCTTAAGGCAAAAGGATATGCCGGTGCCGGTGCATTTTCATACGTGTTGATGATGTTGTTGATGGTTAGCTCAGCACTCATGCCAGTGAAAGGAATGGCCAAACCGATACGAATATTTGCCGAAAATCAGCCAATGACACCGATCGTGAATTTGGCAAGAGACTTATTTGCTGGCAATATCGTGATTGCATCCCTGTTACAAGCCAGTATTTGGTTATTCATTTTAATTTTTGTTTTTGCCATTTTTGCTTATAACGCAAATTGCAATAGTAAGTTAGCCAGTGCCGATAAAGCACACAGACGAAAGGGCTCATGGGAGTTCCAGGTGGATCAGGATTAGGCGGCTCGGCCTTTGCGCGCACGTGCTAATTCCTTTCGAAATACTTCAGCTGGTGTACAGAACTTAAGTAAGCGGCGCGGGAGATGGTTGAGCCGAGATTCAGCTTGACGGACCAGACTGGGTGTAGCTAGATCGAGTGATTGCCCCTTAGGAAAGTAACGTCTGAGTATACGATTGTGGACCTCATTAGTGGCGCGTTCGGCCGAGCTATAAGGGTGGGCATAATAAGTCTCGGCAATACCCTCAAGCGCAGCCGTTAGCGTGGTGAACTCTGTTCCGTTATCCGCCGTAACTGTCCGCATAACGTCACCGAATTCAGCCGTAATATTTTGCATGGCATAAGCCACAGATTCAGCGTCTTTACCCTCGATCAAGCAGACAATCTCATAGCGCGTTTTACGTTCGGTAAACGTTAATAGGACACTCTCGCTACCAGCACGTTTGCCAATGACAGTATCGATCTCAAAATGACCAAACTCGTGGCGCGTTTCTACTCGCTTTGGCCGTTCTTCAATACTACGACCGAGTAGGCGCTGATGTTGGTGCGAGTGGTGTTGGGTCGTCCGGCGTTTTGTTTTTTCCAGCAGATCAAGGTTACGGATCTCCAACAGTTGCGCATCGATATAGTTGTACAAAGTCTTCGTACAGACCATTTTGGCCGGCTTAAATAACCGGTGCTTACGGGCATAACCAACAGCAGCGTCCGGCGACCAGCCCTCATGGCAGAACTTATCATCAAAGTAGGCTAAGAAGGCCGTCACTTGGCTAAATTTTAATGGACGTCCACAGTTTTGCCGCTTTATTTCATAGCGATTCTGAGCGGCTTCAGGGCTGTAAATTTCAAAGTAGTGTTTCTGATTATTAACGCGTTTAACTTGCGTGACTCGACCACGCTTGAGCTCATTATTGACGGTCTGGTGGCAGACGCCTAATCGAATCGCTATTTGCCGTGCTGAGCATCCTTCAATGTGCCAAGCGGCGATTTGACCGCGTTCGATTTCCGATAAATGGTGACCTTTTGGGCGTGGTGTGATAGACTGTTCTTGCATCAAGACGAAAACTTCTTTCATTGTTTGTTGTAGGAACTTCAATGATACCTGAATTTTTCGTCTTGGTGTCTTTTTTTTACCATTTTGGCTGGGTGGCTAACTTAATTATAAAACGCGCG
>NZ_RHOE01000114.1 GCF_003946385.1 Loigolactobacillus zhaoyuanensis | reverse complement strand
CTGTGTTCGTTATTGTTTGGTCGCTATAACAATAACACGGAAGGTGCTTTTTTGGTACACCATTTTGGTGAAACTCTCAATCAAAGATAAAACGATGGTGTAGCAACATTCTCGTTAAGGTTTAGGAACAGATATGCATAATTCAGGAAAATAGTTTTAGCGTATAAGCTAATTTTTATTATAGCAAATCCGCGGTGTTGACACAGCACTTTTCGCGATGCTAACTTGACTTTTAACGATATTTTCGGTAACGTAATAATGAACTGAATAGGACCGATGATAAAGTAAGCTTGTGGCAAAGTTGTTTTTTAGAGAGCGTCTGCTTGGCTGGGACTGACGCAAACACACCACAACATGACACTTTTGAGGTAAAGCTTTGTGCTTTCGCGAACAGCGTTATCTGATAAGTGACCGCATTAATTTTTAAATGCTGGTCAAGTAATTATTAAGGTGGTACCGTGCAATTAATGCGCCCTTGTCGAAGACAGGGGCGTTTTTTATTTATTTTACGTGTACATAGAGAAAGGAAGAGTTTAAGTATGGGTTATCAACGACCAAAAGGGACTGCGGATATTTTACCAGGTGAAACCCAAAAGTGGCAGTATGTTGAACAAACTGCTCGTAAGGTTTTCAATAATTATCAATTTAACGAAATTCGGACGCCGATTTTTGAAAGCTTCGATGTTTTTTCACGTTCAGTCGGCGATACTTCGGATATTGTGACGAAAGAAATGTACGATTTTTATGATAAAGGTAAGCGCCACATTGTTTTACGGCCGGAAGGAACAGCCGGGATCGTACGCGCTTATGTTGAAAACAAATTATTTGGACCTGAACATCCCAAACCCGTTAAAGTTTATTATATGGGCCCTATGTTTCGTTATGAACGGCCCCAATCAGGGCGGATGCGCGAGTTTCATCAAATTGGCGTTGAAGCGCTAGGTAGCCCTAGCCCAACGGTCGATGTTGAAACGATTGCGATGGCACTGGGCCTGTTTAAACAACTTGGTATCGGTGGCTTGAAGTTAGTTATCAATACGCTAGGTGATCTCGACTCACGCCAAGCCTATCGCCAAGCGTTGATCGCTTTTTTGGAACCACACTTTGACGAGCTTAGTGCTGATTCACAAGTGCGCCTGCACAAGAATCCCTTACGCGTTCTGGATAGTAAAGATAAAAAGGATCAGGCTATTGTGGCGGATGCACCTTCGATCTTAGACTTTCTGGATGAAGAATCGACGGCACATTTTACCATGGTCAAAACGTTATTAGAAAATTTGGGGATCGAGTATGAAATCGATGCGACGATGGTGCGTGGCTTAGATTACTATAATCATACGATCTTTGAGATCATGTCTAATTCAAAAGCATTCGGCGGTCAATATATGACTGTTTGTGCTGGTGGGCGCTATAACGGGTTAGTTGAGGAAATCGGTGGCCCAGCAACGCCTGGCTTTGGCTTTGGCTTAGGGCTAGAACGGATGCTGCTGGTTATGGATGCCGATGGGATCGATGTACCAGCAACGGCTGATCTAGCAGCGTACGTAGTCGGTATTGGTGCTGAAACGCAGCCGGCAGTAGTTCAAGTCACACAAGCAATCCGCAGCGCCGGTTTTACTGCGGAACATGATTACTTAGACCGCAAACCAAAGGCACAATTTAAAATGGCCAACCGGCTAAACGCCGAAGTGGTGATCACAATTGGCGAAAGCGAATTAGCAACTAAGTCCGCTCATTTGAAAAACATGGCAACGGGTAATGAAATTACGGTACCATTGGCCGAGATCGAACAAGATTTCGCAACGGTGCTCGCACAAGTAAGGGGAGAACAACGTGGATAAACGCACAACTTATGCAGGTTTGGTTAATGAAAAATATGTCGGTCAAGAAGTCACTTTGATGGGCTGGGTGCAAAAGCGCCGCAATTTAGGTAATTTGATCTTTATTGATCTACGTGATCGTGAAGGTATCGTCCAATTAGTTTTTAGTCAGGAATTTGGCCATGATGCTTGGGCCGTCGCTGACAAAGTTCGGTCTGAGTATGTACTAGAAGTTAAAGGGATGGTCGCTAAACGTGCAGCTGACGCAATCAATCCGAATATGCAGACGGGTAAAGTTGAAGTCGAAATTCATGATGTGACGATTCTGAATAAGGCGAAAACACCGCCGTTTTACATTGAAGATAATATTAATGTTTCGGCTGATCTGCGCATGAAATACCGCTACTTAGATCTACGGCGGCCAGAAATGTTGCAAGGTCTATTGATCCGCAATAAAATCACTCAGGCAGCTCATCGTTACTTAGATGAAACTGGGTTTATTGATGTGGAAACGCCTGATTTGACTAAATCAACGCCTGAAGGGGCGCGCGATTATCTGGTACCTTCACGAGTTTATCCAGGTCATTTCTACGCTTTACCACAGTCACCACAATTATTTAAACAATTGTTAATGGGTGCCGGGATCGATCGTTATTATCAGATTGCTCGTTGCTTCCGTGATGAAGATCTACGTGGCGATCGCCAACCAGAATTCACTCAGATCGACTTGGAAACTAGCTTTTTAGACGCCGAAGCGATTCAGGACTTGACGGAAGGCTTGTTAAAAGCGGTTATGAAGGCGACTAAAGGTATTGAATTAGAAACACCAATTCCACGAATTACTTGGAATGAATCAATGGCCCGTTTTGGTTCTGATAAGCCAGATATTCGTTTTGGAATGGAATTACAAGATCTGTCCGATTTAATGGCGGATACTGAATTCAAAGTCTTCAGTGGCGCTGTTGCTGATGGCGGACAAGTTAAGGGTATCTGTGTTCCTGGCGCAGCCGATAAATATTCACGTAAGGATATTGATAAAATTCAAGATTACGTTAAACGCTTTGGTGCTAAAGGCTTAGCTTGGTTGAAGTTGACCGATGACGGTTTTACTGGCCCAATTGCGAAGTTCTTTAAGGGCCAAGAAGATGTGATCGGCGAACGCTTAAGCGCTAAAGCCGGTGACCTATTGTTATTTGTTGCCGATAGCCGTAAAGTAGTTGCGGATACTTTAGGTTACTTACGTAAATTCTTCGCTAAGGAAATGGACATGATCGATGAAAGCAAATTCGCATTTATCTGGGTCGTTGATTGGCCATTATTCGAATATGATGAAGGTATTCAGCGCTGGACGGCGGCACATCATCCATTTACCATGCCGAATGAAGAAGACCTGCACTACCTTAATGAAGGTGAAGATCCCCATCAGGCTCATGCCCAAAGTTATGATATCGTCTTAAACGGTTATGAACTTGGTGGCGGTTCGATCCGTATCCACGATCGTGACATTCAAGAAAAAATGCTGGGCGCCTTGGGCATCGAACCAGAAAAAGCGCAAGAACGTTTTGGCTTCTTATTGGATGCCTTAACTTATGGTTTCCCACCGCACGGCGGCTTAGCAATTGGCTTAGATCGCTTTGCAATGTTACTAGCGGGCAAGGATAACATCCGTGAAGTCATCGCCTTTCCAAAGAATTCAAAAGCGGGCGATCCGCTGACTGATGCACCAAGCAAAGTTTCTAACAAACAATTATTAGACCTTGATTTAACAATTTATGATAAATAAAAGCAAAACGCGGCTGCCTAAATGGTGGCTGCGTTTTTTTGGTCTTTTGAGATGACAAATATAAGTAGATAATGTTAGAATCAAAAAAACGAATTTGGATTGCTTTAGATGAAAGATAAAATTATAAATAAACTCATTAAATTATTAATTTTATTTAATTATTGTTACAGCAATATACTGATGGTTGTTATTGTTGATAACTACGGATAAAACTGATTTAAAGGGGATTTTTAGTGAATTTAAAATGGGTCATAGTATTTTAATTTAATTTATTTGAATTTAAAATTGAGTGTTTAAATAATTATGTGTAAATGAATTATTGGGAATTGAAAAAGGGAAGCCTCTCCCTTATGATAGTTAGCGTCTAAACAAACATCACAGGAGGCTTCCCCATGAATCAGTTTACCAAAGAAATTGTCACAGCACTAGCTCAG
>NZ_RHOE01000113.1 GCF_003946385.1 Loigolactobacillus zhaoyuanensis | reverse complement strand
TGTAAACGGCGGTTATAAAATGTAGGAAAAGGGCGGCGAGATCGTTGTCGGTTTTCCTACATTTTTTGATACCATTAATCACATCTTAATCGAGGAGGTTAACGATGTGAGACACGACATTAGAGAAGGAGTGAAACGTTACGTGGATAATGATATCAAACCAAATTACGCCGCTTTAAGCCGACAATATGACGTTGACTACCGCACTGCTAAGAAGGCTTATCAAGAAGTTAAGGGTGGTGACCCTAAGCCGAAGAAGACGACAAAGCAACGACCTAGCCTACTTGATTCTTACCGTGATGTTATCAAGGCTAAACTTGAACTAAACTGTTCGGCTATGGCGATTTTCAAGTTCATTCAAAAGAAAGGTTTTCAGGGTCAATATACGATCGTTAAAACCTACTGTGCTACTATCCGTAAGGAACGGACGCACAAAGCAACGATTCGAGTTGAACATACTGCTGGTCTGTCAGCTCAAGTTGATTGGAAAGAGGAGATGACGCTTTACAACAAGGAAGGTAAACCCTATCGTTTCAATATTTTTCTATATGTCTTACCTTACTCAAAATTAAAATTTTTGACTTTGATTTTCGAACGTAGCCAAGATACTTTGTTTAACTGTCTTAATGATGCCTTTTGGCACACCGGCGGCGTACCGACCGAGATCTGGTTTGATAATATGAAACAAGTCGTTGACCATTCCAAATCAAATTTTGGTCACCCAGTTTTCAATGAACGTTTTCGTCAGTTTAGCCAAGATGCCGGATACAAGCCAATTGCTTGTCGTGCTTTTAGACCACAAACCAAGGGCTGTGTTGAGGCTTTAGCACGGACAGTTGAGCGTTTACGTCCTTACAACTATGAGTTCTGCGACGGTGTTGAATTGATCAATTTGGTCGATGATCTATGTGATGAGCTTAATCATGAGGTCTCACAGGCAATCAATGATATCCCGCAAGATAAGTGGTTAGCCGAAGAAAAAGAGTATCTACACCAACTACCAGATGACCTACTCAACCCCTACTTCGAAGAAGACATTACCCGTGTCGTGTCGAAGGAATCAATGGTTATCTTTCGCAAATGCAAATACTCCGTGGATCCACAGTATATCGGACGGACAGTCAATATTGAACTGTCTAATGATGAACATCACATCCAAATTTATTATAACGGAGAATTGATTCGCGCGCACGATATTACAACCCAGCAATTTAATTACAACGAGGATGACCAGATCAATATTCTTGGTTCAGATCTACTTAAGGGACGTAGTGAGACGGACATCAAAGCTTATATTGCGGCCCATATGAGTGCCTATGACGAGGTGTAACATGCGACAAACAACAACTAAATTCCAAGCGTTACTCAATAATCTCGATGTTCTAGGATTAAGTAAGATGCACGCCTATTTGCCGGAATATATTGATCAGATCAACGGGCAACAGCTTTCATTTACCGATGCCATGCTTGAGCTGACGAACACTGAATTGGCCTGGACACAAAGCCAACAAATAGCACGAATCATCAAACGGGCCCGTTTTCCTCAGGCGAAGGCCCTGAGCGCCTTTGATTTTAATTTTCAACCCAGTATTAATAAGCAAGAAATCTTAGGCTTTCAGGACTTAGCCTTTCTCGAACAACACAAGAATCTGATTTTCATTGGTAGTCCTGGTGTGGGGAAAACGCATCTAGCGATTGGTATCGGTATTGAGGCTTGTCATCAGGGTAAACGAGCTTTTTTTATCAACTGTCATGAACTATTGGCGCATTTACGGGCAGCTGATGCTAAAGGGACGTTAGACCGTAACATTAGTCGTTATGCCCGCTATGAGCTATTGATCATTGATGAGATCGGTTATTTACCGATCAATCATGATGAAGCCAATCTTTTGTTTCAATTGATCAATGCACGGTATGAGCGGCATTCAACCATTATTACAAGTAATAGCGACCTCTCAAACTGGGTCGAAACTTTTCAAAATCCGACTGTTACTGCCGCTATTCTAGATCGGTTGGTTCATCATGCCTACGTAATTAAAATCACCGGTAAATCTTATCGAATTAAGGGAGCCGATTGACCGCCACAAACCTACATTTTTTAACCGCCATAAACCTACATTTTTACGCCGCCCTTGACAAATAGCCCCATTTAGCGTGTAAATCGTACTTGTCAGGGAACGTATATAACCATTTTTAAATAAACAAAAACCCACAATTTTAATTTAGTGATAACCTTACAAAACTCAACCAGGATCGCTTTTACAAGTTTTCCAAGGTAAAGAGAAAGTGAATTTGATCTATTTTACCAAAAAAGCCAACTAAAATAAGTTTTTACCGGTTATACGGATAGCCGAAAGATATAATTGTAATGGGAGTGATAAGTTTAAGAACCTCACAAAACCATACAACTCAAAATAGATGCTTAGAAACACTGATATTGGCTAAGATGTTAGCGCTCGCTAACGTTATGATTGCTTGCATTCTATGTTGTTTCTGGTAATATAAGTGACTGCTATTAGTGGTAGCAGTCGCTCAGCGTGAGTATAGCACGTGCTAGTGTGGGCTAACCCTTTTTGCGGTTAGCTTTTTTTATTATCTCAAAGGCTTTGGCAAAGTTAATCGCCACGCTTGAAAGAATAAAAATCGCCACGGCGTAAACCGTTTTGATCATCCTAGTCCGGCAACCAAATGGCACATAAAGCCATCACCACCGTTTTATATAGTATTGGTGGGATAGTGTGACTTTTACGAGCTGCTCACTAAGTCGCAATAGGGTAGCTACTCCCTAAAAATTGACCATGATGTAAGTATATAGGGCGTTATCACTTATGGCAATATCGTTTAAATACTGTTCGTATTCTATTGCGCAAAAATAGCCGTCACCCATAAGCGTAACAACTTTCCCACCCACAGCTTTATTTGATTTTTTGAACATACTTTACTTTTAGTTATTTAAAATAAAACAAAAAGCCGATAATCAATATTCATTGATTTATCAGCCTTTACAGGGGTTAAATGAATGATTTAAAATCACTCAAAACCTAGATATGCCGTCTGCAGGAGTCGAACCTGTGACCCTCGGTTTACGATACCGATGCTCTACCAACTGAGCTAAGACGGCATTAATACATGACCCGTACGAGATTTGAACTCATGTTACCGCCGTGAAAGGGCGGTGTCTTAACCACTTGACCAACGGGCCATACTGTAACAACACTAATAATTATACAGGATTCTATGCATTTGTAAAGTCATTTAGAATTAAAAATATCTCATTAAAATTTTTCATAGCGTCGCTTCAATCCAGCTGATCAGTTTGGTTCTAAAATCAAAACTTACTATTAATTAAGAACTATCGCAGAAATTATTAGCTAACCGAATTTAGTGAAACGTTCGTGTAATAGCTGGAATAAACCAGGTCAACCAGCCACCAATTGCAAATATAAGCCACCAGTAATGCGTTAGGAACTCCCAACCGTTCATTTTAACACTTGTACTAGTTGCCGGTTCTCTCACATTATCAGTAGTTGGCCGTTTTCCTAATACTAATTCATCCAGATCGACTGCCAAGAATTTAGCTAGTTGCACTAAATTAGTCATATCTGGCGTTGCTTCACCACTCTCCCAGCGCGACACTGCCTGCCGCGAAATAAATAGCTGCTGGGCAATTGCGTCTTGGGATAAACCCTTTTCCTTCCTGAAATGTTTCAGTTATTGAGCAAATATGATATTAGCCATTCCAATCACTCCTACTTTTCATTTAATTCTATTATGCCGAAAACACGAGAAACTTACTAGTACAGAAGTATGACATTCACGCAACTAGTAGTTGCATCCTTGTCCAACCGGTATTTATGGATAATAATCGGCAACATATGATCAGTAACTCAAACTTTAAAATCTTAAGACACAAAAAAAGCAGTCAAGTCACAATGACTTGACTGCTTCTATAAAGTGCGTGGCAACGTCCTACCCTCGCAGGGAGTGCTCTCCCAACTACTATCGGCGCTAAGAAGCTTAACTACTGTGTTCGACATGGGAACAGGTGTATCCTTCTTGCTATCGCCACCACACCACTTTCTGAGAACG
>NZ_RHOE01000112.1 GCF_003946385.1 Loigolactobacillus zhaoyuanensis | reverse complement strand
AGGATTTCGTTCTCCTCAGACAGGGAAGCCAGCCGCTTTTCCATCGCTTTAATTTCGTCTGGCGATTTACCGGATTGAGTTTTGGCTTGGCCCTGGATCCACTTATGAACGGTTGAATAGCCAATGCCATATTCTCTGGCCAGTTGGGCGGCTGATTCGCCTTGTTTATATAGGTTGATGATGTTTTGTTTGAATTCTTTGTCGTAACGAGTTGGCATGTAAAAATTCCTTCCTTTTGAGAGACGATTTATTCATTATACCCTCTCTTAAAAGTTGTCTCAGGAATCAGCTTACATCCACTATAAAAGCGGTGATACTAATATGACGGCAACATTGAACACTCAGGATACTGGGTTACAAGATGTTGCGGGCAAAGCTTGGGCTACCGTTATCGACAAACAAACGACACGGACAGATAACACGGCCGACGCAACTGGAAAAAGTGATAGCATAGCCGGTACTTGGGTCTTAAATGTTAAGGCAGATGGTCCATTGCAGAAGATGACCGATCAAGGGAATCCTGCAGGCGATTCAATCGATGGTGCAATTTTAACTTTTAACAATACAAGCTCAGGTCAAACACAAGACGTTTTTGATCTGACTGCTGAAGAACAAGATCAAGACTTTGTAACATCTGGTGACGCAACGCCAGTTACTGATGTTACAAAGAATTTAACGTTACCATTGAGTACGGATGATACTAACCATCCAGTGGCCAATGCTGTTGCTGGAGAAGGTGAGGGTGCTGATGTATTTGGCTGGAAGAAGACTGATATTAAGTTGACGATGCCAACATCTGCAACTGTTAGTAATGCGGTCTATGAGACGACATTAACTTGGACTCTAAGTACAGGTATTAATTAGTCAACAAACTAAGGGATAGGTATACAAAAATAAGCCAGCAAATCGCTGGCTTATTTTTGTGTTATTGAAAATCTGCGATGCATGTTATAATTTGAGTAAGCGTTTTAATTGATTCTAATAAGGAAGATTAGTATGACAAAAAATTTACAATATACTAGCAAAATTGATTTTCAGTTTGATCAATTAGTGTATAATATCGGCAGCTATCATTATAATTGGCATCAGCAGGTTGAATTGTTATGGTTATTACAAGGCGAGATAGAAGTCAACGTTGATGGTAATCGTTATGTTCTTAGTGAAAATGATTTAATTATAATTAATTCTAATTGTGGGCACGCGACTTTTGCACTAAAGCCCAACAGTATTGCCTTACGCATACATATAATGCCTGATTTTTTTACAAATCAAGGATTCGATTTAAATGTGGGTCAATTTACACTTAATTCAGCAAGTAAAAAATTTAGTCCAGCTTATCCGATAATTCGACACGCATTGGCATGTTTGTATTTAGGTATGCGGGCTAATACTAATAAGCTAACAATAAATAGCTTGTTTTACCAACTAGCTAATGAATTGGCACAGTATTTTTTTGCTGATATGATCCAAGGGTCACGAACGATTACACAAAAAAGCCATTTTTTGGATACAACAACTCACTATATTGATGAACACTATCAAGAAGATATCACTTTAGAGAAGTTAGCTGATTATTGTAATTATTCCTCTTCATATTTGTCAAAGCTATTTAAATTAGAACTAGGTATTAATTTTTATGAATATTTAGTACGTTGTCGGTTGCAACATGCGGTGACTGACTTAACTCATACAACGCTTAAAGTAGTAGATGTGGCCTACCATAATGGGTTTAAGGAAGTGAAATCCTTTAATTTAATGTTTAAAAAACATTTTGGCCAAACTCCATCTGATTATCGTCGATTAGTCTCACCAGAATTAATATCTCAAGATCACGATTTTAAAAAGCAACTTTCTCCACAATTACAAGAGATTATATTACAAAAATTATCAATTTTTGCACAAAATAAAAAAGAACTGTTATTTATTGATCCATGTGATAATTGTGAATTTAAAGGATATGAGCAGAAATATCATCAGCTGGTTAATAATTTACAAGAAATTATTAACCACTGATTACAAAAATTTGGGTACCCAATTTTTATGCTCTTTTTAAGATGATGGGCTAAATATCGCGCATTCTAATCAACTTTTGGAATGCGTTTTTTTGTTACTTAATAAAGAGAAACATAATGTAATGAGTAGTACTTGGTTCTTATTTCATAAAAGTGTGATAAATAGTGGCTAGAATTGAAAACGTATTCACCGTATTCTCTATATGTACAAACGAATAAGAGGGGGATCACAGTTATGCTATATGAATATACGGAACCAATTTTATCAGAACAGGGTAGCAAGATGCGTGACATTATGGCTGATTATATTTCAGTTGTCAGTCATCGCTTACCTGATGATGTTGCTAAGAAATTAAAAGAATTAGCTAAGATCGAAGTTGATCCATTGCAGCAACTGGTTTATGACACAATGCGTGAAAATCAGTTGTTAGCTGAAAAAATGAAACGACCAAGCTGTCAAGATACAGGTGCTTTACAGTTTTTTGTTAGATGTGGTTCACATTTTCCATTACTGGGCGAACTGAATAGTATCTTTAAAGATGCCGTTTATCGTGCAACGAAAGAAGCACCTTTACGACATAATGCTGTACAAACTTTTGATGAATATAATACTGGTTTAAATATTGGTAACGGAATTCCATCGGTATTTCTGGACGTTCCGGATGATAGTGACAAAATAGAGATTTATGTTTATATGGCTGGTGGTGGTTGTACATTACCTGGAGCTGCTATGGTATTGATGCCAGGTGAAGGCTATGAAGGCGTCGTTCGCTTTGTTATGGATCAAATGACTAGCTATGGCATTAATGCTTGTCCACCATTGTTGGTTGGTGTTGGTGTCGCAACTTCAGTTGAAACAGCAGCAATGAATTCAAAATTAGCTTTGATGCGTACGGTTGACAGCGTTAGTCCTAATGCCAACGCAGCAAAAATGGAACACTTACTTGAGGATGGAATTAATAATATTGGCTTAGGCCCACAAGGATTTGGTGGGAAGAAGTCAGTGATGGGTGTCAATGTTGTTAATACCGCACGGCATCCATCAACGATCGGTGTTGGAATCAGTACAGGTTGCTGGTCACATCGCCGTGGGAAAATCGATTTTGATGCTGAATTAAACTACGAATTACCATTAAATGAAGGAGTCGAACTATGAAAACATATCATTTAACCACACCCATTGAAGACAAAGATATTGAAGACATTCGGATCGGTGACATTGTTTACTTAGATGGCATCATGGTAACTTGCCGTGACGTTGCACATCGGCGCTTAGTCGAGGAGAAGAGACCACTTCCGGTCGATGTTGCTAATAAAGCTATTTTACATGCTGGTCCAATCGTTAAGGACCTCGGTAACGACAAATATGAAATGATCGCCGTTGGACCAACAACTAGCATGCGGATGGAAAAATTTGAGGAAGAATTTGTCAAACAAACTAATGTTAAATTAGTTATTGGCAAGGGGGGAATGGGTGAAGGTACACAACGCGCATGTAAAAATAGTAAAGCGTTGCACTTAGTTTTCCCAGCGGGTAATGCCGTATTTGCAGCAACTAAGGTTGAAGAGATTATTGATGCACAGTGGAAAGATTTGGGAATGCCTGAAACTTTATGGGTTTGTAAAGTACATGACTTTGGACCGCTAATTGTTTCGATTGACACCAAGGGCGATAATCTATTTGAAAAAAATAAAATTGAGTTTAATAAACGTAAGGAAGAAGAAATTATAAAAATAAATAAAGAGGTTCGCTTCATTAAATAGTCAAACGAAAGCGGTGGCTCATGATGATTATTCTACTCGCACTACTAATGATTGGTTTATTTATTTATCTGCTAGCTAAAAATAAGCTTTCAATTCTAGGCGCGTTAGTTTTGGTACCACTGTTCTTCGGTGTGATTATTGTTCTAACAACAAAAGCAAACTTTACCGATATGTTTTCTTGGATCAATGATGCGTTATTTTTTGAAATTAATAAGAAAACTGGCGAGGTTAGTTTAGGTGTCAAGGGCGGCGTAAAAATGTAGGTTTATGGCGGTTAGAAAATGTAGGTTTGTGGCGGTTAATCAGCGTCCTTAATTCGATAAGATTTGCCGGTAATTTTAATCACATGGGCATGGTGAACTAGCCGATCTAAAATAGCTGCAGTAA
>NZ_RHOE01000111.1 GCF_003946385.1 Loigolactobacillus zhaoyuanensis | reverse complement strand
CCCTCCATAGTTGTTAGATGAATTATTGTATTTCATCTGACAACCATAAAGGGATTATCGCACACCATTTAACTTGGTATACGGCTTTTTCAGTTTAACTTAACTTTGGGTTATCATTACGACTAATCTTTTTTACGTTTCTTCAAACCTGCTAGACCAAAGAAGGATAGTAATAAGCTCAATAGTCCAATTCCAGCAAGATTGTTCTGCGCTTCAGAAGTTTGTGGTAATTTACCCTGATTGTTAAGATTCTGCAAGCTTGATGTAGCACCTTGCAATTTAACATCGGTCTTAACAGCTTTTGCAGCAGTTCCGTTGCCGGTGCCGTTAGTAGCTTGTGCACCGGTGTTATTACCGTTGCCATTGCTATTAACAGTTAATGCACCAGAATCATTACCGTTGCTATTGCCATTATTATCACCATTACCTTGAGTTTCGCTACCGTTACCCGCTACATTTGCTACTGTTACAGAAACAGCATCACTCGATTTGCCATCAATTACCTGAGTAATTTCAAGCTTGTCACCTGATTTAACGGTTGCGGCTGGGATAACGATACTAAAGTGACCATCGCTACCAACAACACCCGTAGCAACTTCGTTACCATTAACGTCTTTGATGACGACTGTTGCTCCTGGAGTCCCGGTACCAGTAACTGTAACTTGACCATTACCATCAATGACTGCTGTAACGTCACTGACTTTGCTTGGTGTCGTTTCACCTGGGGTCACCGTTCCA
>NZ_RHOE01000110.1 GCF_003946385.1 Loigolactobacillus zhaoyuanensis | reverse complement strand
CGCCTGGATTAACTACGGTCCCACCTGGGGTTGTGATCGTGCCACCTTCGGTGATCGTTGTCCCACCTGGGGTAGTTTGCGTACCACCTGGGGTAACCGTGTTTTCACCTGGTGTCGTAACTGTGCCATTCGGCGTTGTAGTTGTCCCACCTGGCGTTACAGTAGTTCCACCTGGCGTTGTTACCGTTCCACCTGGAGTGACGCCGGTGCCGCCTGGCGTTGTGATCGTGCCACCTTCGGTGATCGTTGTCCCACCTGGGGTAGTTTGCGTACCACCTGGGGTAACCGTGTTTTCACCTGGTGTCGTGACTGTACCGCCTGGCATAGTCGTTGTTCCACCTGGCGTGACGATTGTCCCACCTGGGGTAGTTTGCGTACCACCTGGGGTAACCGTGTTTTCACCTGGTGTCGTGACTGTACCGCCTGGCATAGTCGTTGTTCCACCTGGCGTGACGATTGTCCCACCTGGGGTCTTGATGCCACCTTCAGGGATCTCAGTTTCACTATTAGCAGTATAAGTTACCTTTTTATCTTGAGCAATTGGTGCAATTGTATCTGGCGTTAAAGTAAACGTTGCTGCAACCGGATCAGCCGTATAACCAGTAACTTTTGGCGAAGCAACCATGATCGTATAACTACCGTTTAGATTTACTGTAACAGTAACATCATCTGATTCTGCAGGTGCTTCTGGCGTCCAAATCGTTTCGCCAGCATCATTAGTACTTTGAACCCAAGTAACTACAACCGATTTACCAGCTGGTGTGCTTTCTCCAGCACCAGTATAAGTCACTGTATTAGTAATTTCCTTTGTAACTGTTTTGCTTACCGTAACGGTCCGTACAACATCAAATTTTTCTTCAGTTGTCTTACCTAGATACTCGTTATCGTCATCACCAGTTGATGGTGTATTATCGATTGGGTTAGTTGCCCGCTCGTTACCGAATAAGTTAGCGGTAATAGGACCATCAGTAACAACATTACCATTAGCATCTTTCACAGCCACGCCGTTGACTGTTGTACTAACAGTTGCTGGCGATGATACGGCGGTTAGATCGATTGCTTCGAAAACTGCATTACCAGCATCAGTTGCAATCCCATCTGCATTGGTTGTCCAGTTTGTGTAAACGATATTGCCATCTTTATCCAAACTAGCCGTCCGGTAAATATTTACGGTTGACGTCGCGTCAGCCGGCAAAGCGCTAGTTACACCTTCACCAGCAACATAGGTAATTTTTTGGTTAGCAGTTCCGGTTAAATAAGTAACACCGGTACCAGTAACGTCACCAGGATTACTTGGTGTGTAAATGATAGCTGAAACGTAGACCGTAATGTTATCAGTATTATCATCAGTCAGAGTGATAGTGATAGTGGCCGGATTATTAATATCATAGTTAGGGTAGTTAGGGTCATCAATTTCAAACCCTGCTGGCGCGGTAATAACATGCGTTCCTTGAGTATTAACGTTCCCTAAAACGTATTGAGTATCGACAATTTCGCCATCGCTGGTTTTGTAGTCAACTGTTGCTGAAGCCGGTGTAGTCGCTACTAAATAGTCAAACATATTATTATAATCAGATACATCTAATGTATATGATGTATAAACGCTACCAGTATCTTTCTCTTCGTTACCAGCACTGTAATAGGTATCCGTAGTCTTTTTGTTATAGTCAGTTGCTTCGCCAATGTGTGGAGTATACCAGTTTTTAGTATCATTCATCGAAACTGGGCTAGTCCATGAAAATGTCCCATCATTAGCATCAGTTGCTACCCATTCAGAAGAATAAGAGTCATCAGTATACTGAGTATATTTGATTTCATAACTCTTTTTACCAGTTGCTGTTGGATCAGCTTTATAATCAGCAATGGCTTTTTGGACGGCTGTATATTCTGCATCATAGACCGCTTTAATTAAATTGTTCGTCTCGGTCAAGTTACCAGAATAGTCAGCAAATTCATTGCCTTTATTATCTAGGACAACCGTAGCTGATTGAGACGTACCATCACTATTAAGGTTAGTGACCATGGTATTGGTTTTTGTTAACAAATAAGCACTAGCGTCTTGTGGCTTGCCACTAATCGCAGCTTGGAGCGCCGCTTCTTTGATGTTTACCGTACTGTTATTCAGATACTGCGCGGTGGTTAAGTAAAAACCATCATGCGATAACTTTGTTGTATCTGCTGCACCGTGAGAATCAGCAAATGACGCTTTATTGCCACCATTCCGATCAGTCGCTGTACTTGTTTTATTTGATGCTTTTAGTTCAGAAAGCTTCTTAGCTGTATCAAACGCCGTTTTATCCTGCAACAAATCATGTAGGTAATCATTTTGGCCATCAATAGCAGCAATATAATCAGCTCTTTCGATAGTATTACGAATCGAAGTGTAAACGTTAGTTATATACTGCGAGAAGAATATTTGTGGAAATGGTATATCACCAATAAAGTCAGTAGTTGCACCAAGAGCACCATAGGAGTATCCATTCATAATGGTATAGGTAATATCAGCAAACGTGGTACCATCATTTAAAAATTGAACGTCCCAATTATTTTGACCGCCTAAGGATACTGGGTTACCCAAAATTGCTTTTTCCATATAAGACTGAATTGCCGGCTGGAACATTGGAATATAAGCTGCAAAAACGTGATTTAGTTGCCACAGTGTATCATGAACTGCCTGGACCGGATTTGAATTTTTATCCGAGGTAGCTGCAATATAAAGTTCCGAAGTTGGATCCTTGACTTTCGCTTCCACAGCAGCAGCATCCTCATAGATTTTCCAAATATTCTTTTTGTCCTGAGAGGCAGCATCGGCATTAAACGCATTAATCCCGATACCATCAACGTCTGCCGGCATATTGGAGCCGGATACAGCATCCTTATTATAGGCAACTGAATTCGCGTATAAATTAGAAGAAGTAAGATCAGCCTTTAAGCCGGCACCCAGAGCCTCAAAATACGCATCTTGAATTTTGGCCCATTGTTTAATAAACGCTTGGTACCCAGCTTGATAATTAGCATCATCAATATGATCAGGTGCGTTATCAGTACCACCAAAGCCAAGAAAATTATTGTCAACATCCTTACTATCAATCCACCAAACACTCGGATCGGTGATATCAATGCCATAGGGTGTTTCTGTTTTTGTTAATTCTGAAATATCAACATGGATTTGTGAATAAGGAAGAAACACACGCTCCCCTACGTCATAAGGAACGTCTAAATGGATATCCTTCGAAGTATCGACCCCATTGGCAATCCGACCAGCTTCATAAACTTTACCTAAATCATCCTGAATTATGCATATGCATCAAATTGATTGGCCAAATTATCAGTTTTACGTAATTTCTCTATATTCACGACTTGGGCTAGTCATGACTAGCCAAGTTTGACTTAATTTAGTTAGTTTGATTAGTTTTCATACTTGATCGCGTCAAA
>NZ_RHOE01000011.1 GCF_003946385.1 Loigolactobacillus zhaoyuanensis | reverse complement strand
AATGGCTAGACATGGTACTCTGGGATTGGGTCATGAAGGCACCTACTCTCTTATTTTCTTGGCGATTATAAGAATAGGTCTTCATGGCCTTTTTGTCTATAGTTGGTCTAGTTCATTGGGTGTTGCACTTCAATTGTAAACTCGGCTAATTTATTCATTTAAAATCCTAAGGAGGAAACAAATATGTTAAAAACTAAATTAATCTCACTTGCAGCAATGAGCGCAATCACAGTCGGAGCTTTAGCGCCAATGACATCAGTTGGAGCAGCAGAAACTGCAAGCTCTGGTATGACTAAAGGTACATTTAATATTACAAACGTAGAAAAAGCTTTGACACTTGATAGCGTACCAAACATGAACTTTGGAACTATTGAATATAATACAATCAAATCTAATACTGCTCCATCAGCAAATTTACAAGCTGCAGCTGGTAGAGTTACTGAGGCGGTACCTAATGATACTAATACAATTGAAATTACTGATACACGTGAATCAGCTCGTACATGGAACTTAACAGCAGTAATGACAGATTTCACTGGTATTGGTGGCCCGATTACTACTAGTGGAATCCAGCTAGCAGGTGATGTAACAGGTACAATCAATAAAGATGTGAGCAGTATCTTACAGAGTTCAGGCAGCGATGATCAAGAACAAGACTTCGAACTAACAACGGGTACAACAGTAAACTTAGATCGTGATGATAACTTATCAACTGATGCAATTGGTGAGACGTTTACATCTGACTTAACTTGGACTTTGGAAGATTCACTCTCATTCTAAACCAATTTAATCTATATCCAGCGAATGGTGTTTATCAGCATCGTTCGCTTTTTTCGAAGCTAAGCTAACACTTAGCGTATAACCGTATTAGTGTAAACGTGGTTAAAAAGGCAGCTTCCTGCACATGCTGTATTTCTTGCGGAACAGTAGGGCTAGTGCGCAGAAACTAATCGCCTTTTTAACCACTCGCTCAAGTAAAACAGAAAGAAGGGCTTTATTGTGAAAAAACAACATCTACTCATGAGTTTGGTCATGCTGGTTGGTGGTTTATTTTTAAGTATTGGTGGACATGCCGATTCGGCACAGGCAGCGAGTGGGGACGGTGCTGGTTTCACGGTCAAGGCCGTTCTACCGGACAACCAAGCCAACAAAAGCGTTTCTTATTTTGATCTGAATGTCGAACCGGGCAAGACGCAGGAGCTACAAGTTGAGGTCAATAACTTGGAGCAAAAGGCAAAGACGTTGAAGGTACAACCGAACACCGCCTTTACCAACAGCAACGGTGTCATTGAGTACAGTAAAGCGAAGCTGAAAAAAGATTCGTCAGCCAAATATACTTTCCGCGAATTAATGAGCAAAACGCAGACAGTGAAATTAGCGGCCGGCGAGAAAAAGACGCTGACCTTTGAATTAAAGGTACCGAAAAATGGCTTCCGTGGCAGCATGCTTGGCGGCTTCTATGTGACCCCAGTCGAAGAAAAATCGGCCGCCGAGGAATCTTCTGGTGGCATGCAGATCAACAATAAATTTGCGATGTTAGTCGGTGTTCATTTGCACGGTAAAGGCACCGCCATGCCGGACCTGAAGTTGAATAAAGTTAAGCCTACCTTACAAAATAAGCAACCAGTTGTTTTAGCTAACTTGCAAAACACGGAGCCCGTTGCTTTTGGTGGTATGACGGTCGACGCTAAGGTGACCAAAAAAGGTGACAGCAAAGTCCTTTACGAACGTAAAAAAGACAAAATGCAAATGGCGCCAAACTCTAACTTCAATTACGCGATCAATATTGACGAACAAGGTTTCAAAACTGGCACTTACACGTTGAAAATGACGGCTAAGGCTGCTGGTAAAACTTGGAATTTCACCCGCGACTTCAAGGTAACGCGGCAGACAACTAAGCTAAATGGTTTAGCGGCTGGTGTGGTACAACCCGATTATACTTGGGCATACGTTGCCGGCGGCGTGGCGCTGATCGTCATTATTGCTGGCTTGGCCTTTTACTTGGGCAAACGGAAAAACAAGAGTGCCTAACAAGGTGCTTAACTTCTGAGCACTAGCATAGGTTGACGAATTATTCACGCAATAGATGATTTGGCAATCGTAGCTAGGCGGAAGCAGTTGCTTTTTTAGACACGTTCCGTAAATTAAGTCGATATTAAAACCTAAAATAATATTGAGACACAATCTGATTATGAAAGGAGGTTTGTTGGTATGAAATTCCCTAAAGTGGCGCTGAGTTTAGGCGTTTTAGCGCTAGGGGCTAGCTTTATTCATGGCAGTCCCACCCAAGCGGCGGCCACCAATGGCGATTCAACGGCGCAATTTCAACTTACTCGTGGTGATCTTGCAACGTTACGCTTGGAATCAGTGCCGCAATTCGAATTTGAGCGCGTGGCGTTGAGTACTATCACCGACCCAACCACGATTCACACGCCGCATACAGTGGTGGAATCAGTGGTCGCGGATAACCGCGGTCATTTAGTGGTGGCTGATGAACGGACGGCGGAAGCACGGGATACTAGCGGGTGGCAGGTTAACGCGCAGCTAAATGTGGTGGCGTTAACTGATGGCGATCATGAATTGGATAATGTGGAGATGTTGATGAATTTTTCGGGAAATGGTGGCTCAGCAATCATCAATGAGCAAGCATCACCTGTTTGGCAAAATAAACCAGCTGGTACTGATGCACGACAGGCGTTTACTCGCGACGTTGACCACGGGCGGCTGATCATCCCACAACAAAGTGATAATACACTTGCTGGGCAATACTCGGCGCACGTAACTTGGACGCTGACCGACTCAATCGAGATGCAGGAGGTGGATCAGTCATGAAACACTTCATATTAGCAGTCTGTGCGCTGTTTGGGCTCGCGGTATTCGCGACCCAGCCAGTTGGTGCAGCCACATCAATGGACAGCCATAACATCTTTGAAATCTATGACGATACTGGCTCTGGTGGCGGTACTGGCGGTACTGGTGGTTCCGGCGGTGGCGACACGGCGGGTACTGGCCAACAAACCAGCACCGGCAGTCAAGCGACGCCAAGCAACTTGGCTACGCGCTCGGCTCGCGGCCAAAGTGGCACTGGCGCTCAACGCATGGGTGTCGGTTCATGGATCAATCAAAAATCTGGCGATCGTTTACCCGCTTTAAACGGGTTATCTGATTTCTGGTTACTATTGTTTGGTATTCAGATCATGGTTATTGTGGCTTTAAGTACAGCAATAATCTGGCAACACCGCCGCGCTCGTGTGGCAGTTGTTAGCAACGAATAGTCAATAAAAAGCGTTTAGTCCGACGAAAAGTCGTGGCTGAACGTTTTTTGTGTTCTGAGTTTTAAAACCTTGCCAGGAAAGTTTGTTTAAGGTACGATGCGGTTAGCTGAATCAAGCGGCATTAGATTTATAATAAAGAATAAGTTGGTTAGTCACTGTTGTGGCATCGAGGAGAAAATTAAAAATGGGGCAAACAATTTTACTGGTTGAAGATGAAGAAAGTTTAATTTCCTTTTTAAAAACTGAGTTGAAGTTTGAAGACTATACAGTGATCGTTGCCCGTGATGGCAAGGAAGCATTGGCACGCTATACGGACGCTCGACAGCAAATTGATCTGATCATACTGGATTGGATGCTGCCGAAGCTTGATGGGTTGGAAGTCATGCGGCGTATTCGTAAAAATGATGATATCCCAATCATTATGATGACCGCTCGCGATTACATTGGCGATAAAGTCGCTGGCCTCGATAATGGTGCTGACGATTACATCACTAAGCCGTTTGAAATTGAGGAACTATTAGCGCGCATCCGAGTTATTATCAGACGTGGGAAAAAGCAAGCCGATCCACCGCAAACCAATTATCAAGTTGCGGATCTGTCGCTAGATACCAAGGCGCGCCAAGTACATCGCGCTGGGCAAATAATCCAGCTGACGCAACGCGAATATAACTTATTATTGACCTTGCTCAAACATCGCGGAGAAGCGCTGACGCGGGATGAGTTGTTGGATCTGGTTTGGGGCATTGATTTTGTGGGTCAACTTAATATCGTGGATGTCTACATTCGTTATTTGCGGAAGAAAATTGATTTTGAAAGTAAACCGCTGATCCATACCGTTCGCGGCGTGGGTTATACGCTGAGGGACGATGATGCTAATGTGGAAAAAACAGAATAAGACGACGACCAGCGCCGCCCAGATCACTAAGGCGTACGCTGGTATTTTAATTTTGATCACGTTGCTGATGAGTAGTTCGATCATCACCGTGGTGGGCTATCGCCTAGTTGCCAATAAGCACGCCGAAGCGCAGTCACTGATGCGCGTTTTGAAGGATTCGATGGTGGGGGATGACCCAGATTGGGTTCGCTGGCGTCGTGAAAGTACGCTGGATACCAGCAATACGTTTGTGCGGGTGGCAACTAATTCGACTGATCAGGCTGCCAAAATATCCTATTCTCCGCGGACTAAAGCTTTTTTAAATGAAAAGTTCCGTTCGTGGTCACTGATCAAAGATGTGCAGTATCGTTCTGAGCAAGGGTTTTATTATCATATTGTTGCGCATGGCCGGCTCAGTCAAGGAGCCAATAAAGGATCAGCGGTTAAATATGAGATTTGGTTAAGTTTAAATAATGTGGTGCGGCTGTTTAAAATCATTCTAGAAACAATCGGTTTGATCGTTATATTCAGTTTTTTAATTGGCCTGTGGTTTATTGCGCGGCTAGCCCGTCGTCTGAACCAGCCATTAGTCGATTTAACCACTGCAACTCACAAGATCAATAATGCGGAAAATATCACGCACCATGAGTCGTTGCCCATTTCGAGCGATCCACAGGAAGTGCATGATCTGAGTATTGAATTCAATCGACTGTTACGTTCGCTTAATAATCAGGTGCTGCGCGAGCACCAATTTGTAGCCGACGCTTCCCATGAATTGCGTACGCCATTGGCCGGCGTGCGTGGGCACATTAACTTGATTCGGCGCCACGGCCAGGAGCATCGGGATATCGTGCCCACATCGCTAGATTATATTGATGCGGAATCGCTACGAATGCAACGCTTGATTGAAAGTTTGTTGCGCTTATCGCGGATGGATCATGTTGATCTGGCGTTGACGTATTTTAATTTAAGTGACTTGTTGGATAAAATTATAACCCGCTATCAGCAACAAATTCCGCAGCAACTGGTGCGGGATCAGCTAAGCGACACCCGTGTTTATGCCAATCAAGATAGCGTGGAACAGATCATCACCGCGTTATTAGATAATGCACACAAATATTCGCCGGCTGAATCGACGATCACGTTTGAAGTCGCTAACGCGGGTGATTGCATCCAGCTTAAAGTGCTCGATCAAGGTATCGGTATCAGTGATCAAGACAAGCCACATGTTTTTGATCGTTTTTATCGCGCTGATCAATCACGTTCGCAGAAAATTATCGGCTCTGGTCTGGGGCTTGCGATCGCTGCTCGCTTGGTAGATTTGAACCATGGCCAAATTACCGTGCAGGATAACGTTCCGCGTGGCAGTTGCTTCATTGTCAGCCTAAATAAGACTAAACCTTGATTCTGAGAATTTTTAAGAATTTATTCAGAAATTATAAATAGACCCCAATTCGATATTAATTACAATTAAGTTGTAATCGAATATTGAATTGGGGTCTTTTTCGTCGTAAAAGGAGGCATGGCTATGGCACGTTTAAAAACATTGCTGGCGCGACCAGGAGTTAAATTTATGTTGCGAACGATTTTTTATTTTTTAGTTTTGTTAGCGCTGGTTTATTTATATAGCTATAGCGGGATCAACAATAGTAAATTTATCTACAATGAATTTTAAACAGCATGATTTGGAGGTCGGGAAATAATGACAGTAGATATTATTAAGGCAATCGATGCGGTTGCCACTAAAACACCCAATGCAGTTGCCTATAATTATTTAGGCCAAACGAATACGTATGCCGAGCTGAAACAGGACTCGGATGCACTAGCCAATTATATTGATGGGCTAAATTTGGCTACTGGATCGCCGATCATGGTTTATGGTGATCAAACTTTTGCCATGATCGCCACTTTTTTAGCCTGTGTTAAGTCAGGTCATGCGTACATTCCGGTGGATCAACATTCACCCAATGAACGGTTATTGATGATTCAGGAAATTGCCCAACCACAGCTAGTCATTGCAGTGAAAACGTTACCGGTTGAATTACCAGAAACTGATATATTAGATGCAGCGCAGTTACAAACTGTTTTTCAGCAAGCTAGCCCTTATCAATTGACTCATGCCGTTAAAAACGACGACAATTTCTATATTATTTTTACCTCAGGAACGACTGGCCAGCCAAAAGGTGTTCAGATCAGCCACCAGAATTTAATTAGTTTTGTCGATTGGATGGTCACTGATTTTGATTTGCCGCAGCGGCCGATCAGCTTGGCACAGGCGCCGTATTCATTTGATTTATCGGTGATGGATCTATATCCGACCTTAGTTATGGGCGGCGAGTTGCAAGTTTTACCAAAAAAAGTCACCGACAATTTTAAAACTTTATTCGCCACTTTGCCTAGTTTAGCTTTAAATGTCTGGGTATCGACGCCATCGTTGATCGATATTATTCTGCTTGAACCTAGTTTTAAGCAGGATAAGTATCCTGAACTGACTCATTTTATATTTTGTGGTGAAGAATTGACCCATCAAACCGCGGCTGAACTAAACCGCCGTTTCCCAGCTGCACAAGTTTTCAACACTTATGGACCAACCGAAGCGACGGTTGCCGTGACCGCTGTAAAAATCACGCCAGCGATCCTGAATGATTATCAGCGCCTGCCAATTGGTTACGCCAAGGCCGATACGACGATTCAGCTTGACCAAGTAAATGCTGAAAATCAGGTTGGCGAGCTGATTATCAGCGGGCCTAGCGTTTCCCGCGGTTACCTGAATTCACCGGAAAAAACCGCCCAAGTTTTCTCGACCGCGAGTCAGCGGGCTTATCGCAGTGGGGACTTAGCGACGATCGACGCAACAGGTTTGATTTTTTATAAGGGTCGTACCGACTTTCAAATTAAACTAAATGGTTACCGAATCGAATTGGAAGAGGTCAATCATTATCTCAACCAACAAGATTTGATCAAACAAGCGGTGGCGGTGCCTAAATATAATCGCCAGCATAAAGTGACCGCATTACTCGCTTACGTTGTCCTAAAAACTAGTGATGATCGGCCTGCATTTGAAGTCACAAAGCAGTTAAAACAACAGTTACAGCAAGAAATGATGGCCTATATGATTCCCCAGCGCTTTGTGTATCGTTCCGCATTGCCACTGACGGTTAATGGCAAAGTTGATATCAAAGCGCTGATTAAAGAGGCTAACGCCAATGATTAATTTACAACCATACAGTAATCCAATGTACTTCGTTTGGCTAGCGGTCGCCTTATTACCGCTGATGATCGGGCTATATTTTGGCAAGCGCTTGGTTGTTTACCAAACGATTATTTCTGGAATTTTCCTACTATTGATTTTCGGCGGTCCAAAGTGGCAGCAAGGACTAGCGCTGATCGGTTATATTATTTTCCAGTTGCTTGTCGTCGGTGGTTATGCGGCTTATAAAAAGCACGCCAACCAGACTTGGGCCTTTGTTAGTGCTGTGCTGTTAAGTATTGTCCCCTTAGTCATTGTTAAGGTTGTCCCAGCAATTGAGGTAGGTCGGCAATCATGGCTTGGTTTTTTAGGGATCAGCTATTTAACCTTTAAATCAGTGCAAATGATCATGGAGACACGTGACGGTACGATCAAAGAATTCTCGCCGGTGATGTTTGTCCGTTTCTTACTATTTTTCCCAACCGTTTCATCAGGGCCGATCGATCGCTATCGTCGTTTTCAGCAGGATTATTTACAAGTACCAACGCGGGAACACTATCTGCAAATGATCGAAAAAGCAGTACACTATCTCTTTCTAGGTTTTTTATATAAATTTATTTTAGGCTATTTGTTTGGCACTGTGATGCTGCCACGACTAGCCCACATTGCGATCATGCAGCGCGCGGCATTCTTTCATAGCGGGATCTCGCTGGCCTTAGTCGGCTATATGTATACGTACAGCATGTATCTCTTCTTCGACTTTGCCGGTTATAGCTTATTTGCCGTTGCCGCCAGCTATTTAATGGGCATTGAGACACCAATGAATTTCAATCAGCCATTCAAAGCGCATAATATTAAGGATTTTTGGAATCGGTGGCACATGACGTTATCATTTTGGTTCCGTGATTTTATTTTCATGCGGCTGACTTTCTTTATTATGAAGCATCATTTGATCAAAAAACGGACGCGAATTCCTCAGGCTGCTTATCTCATTAACTTCCTAATTATGGGCTTCTGGCACGGTGTGACTTGGTATTATATCGTTTACGGTCTTTTCCATGCCGGAGCAATTATCATCAACGATTATTGGCTAGCTTACAAGAAGAAAAATCCGCAGTTGCCGCATAATCGCTGGACCGAGGGCCTCGCAATTTTTATTACTTTTAACGTCGTCTGCTTTAGTTTCTTGATCTTCTCAGGCTTTTTAAACACACTTTGGTTTCAAGCACATTAACTATATAAAATTAAGGGGTAATCAATATGAACACACAACAAGCTGTCATTGAGCTTTTAGAAGATTTGACCGGAACCGATATTAGCAATAACTTAGATGAAAATTTGTTTACTTCAGGCGTCCTCGATTCTATGGCCACAGTTGAGCTACTGCTAGAATTACAAGCAAAATTTGGGATCGACGTCCCCGTGTCTGAATTTGACCGCAGTGAATGGGAGACGCCCAATAAAATCATTGCGAAGGTGGAATCGCTGGCATGAAAGCTAAAGGGAAATTATGGTTGATATTTGGACCAGTGATCATCGCTGCGGGGTCATTGATTTTATTGTTTTCATTACCACTTGGCTGGGGCCATTTTAGTGATCGAACTGAAAGACAGGCGGCAGTCTCATTATCACCAAAAGTTTTTCGCGGCCGCAAAATCAAACAGCAAGCATTAGAAAATAATTATGTCCCTTTTTTTGGATCGTCAGAATTATCGCGGCTAGATGCATTCCATCCCGCGGTTTTAGCCGCCAAATATCAGCGTTCGTACCGGCCATTTTTGTTAGGCGCCGCTGGCTCGCAATCATTGACCCATTATTTCATTATGCAAAATCTGGGATCGCAGCTTAGAGGCAAAAAGGTCGTTTTCATTATTTCACCGCAATGGTTCACCAAACAGGGGCAACGACCTGATGCGTTTGGCTTTTATTACTCACCACTGCAAACAACGGATTGGATCATCCACGCTAAAAATAATACGGCTGATCGTTATGCTGCTAAGCGTTTGCTGCAAATGCCATCCGGACGGGCTAGTCAAACCACGGCCGCCGCGTTGGAAAATATTGCCAACGGTCAGCCAATTTCTAAATTTCAAACAACTGTTTTACGTGCTAAGGAAACCATGTTGTTAAATGAAGATGCCTTATTTTCGCACTTTCAAGCCAATAAAAATTTAGCTAGAGTCGAAAAGAGTGAAAAAGTTTTGCCGGCTCATTATTCGGCGCCACAGCTAAACCAGTTGGCCGCCGAAGTTGGTCGCCGGGAAACCAGCAATAATCAACTGGACATCAAAAATTCATTTTATAAATCACGTTTAAGTGGTCATCGGATGAAAGTGTTGCAGAATTCGCAAACTAGCTTTGATTATCGCCAGTCACCGGAATATAGTGACTTTCAGTTACTCTTAACGCAGTTTTCAAAGTGGCACGTTAATGTTCAGTTTATTATTCCGCCAGTCAATGATCGTTGGGCCAATTACACAGGGTTATCAATGCCAATGATTCGTCAAACCGATCAGAAAATTAAATATCAGCTACAGCAGCAAGGATTTACGCATGTTTTAGACTTAACTAACGATGGTAATGAAAAGTATTTTATGGAAGATACGATCCATCTGGGCTGGCGTGGCTGGTTAAAGGCCGATCAAACCATTGATCCGTTTTTAACCAAGCAACAACCAGCACCTAGTTATAAGATCCAAAATAAATTCTTTGCGAAAAAGTGGCAAACAAGCACCCATATTGAATAAAAGGGGTGGCGCACATTGTTAAAGAAATCTTGGGTAAGCGAAATATTGGTGGTGAGTGTCGTTATTGTGTTGGGCGGAGCCTTACTAAAACACATTACTAATCAGCAGGATCAGGCAGTTGCGCCACCTAAAGTTGTTGCAGTTAAGAATGGTGCCGATCCTAAATTTCAAAATAAACTGGTGCAAATATTAAATAACGATAATTATTCTGGCACCGCCATGATGTACAAGAATGGTCGGCTGGTCGCTAGCTATTATGCTGGCTACGCTGACTACCTAAGCGACAATAAAAATCAGCGCAATACAATGTATGAGATCGATTCGATTCAAAAATCGATCACGGCTGTACTAGTGATGCAGCAAGTGGCGCAGCATAAGTTAGCGTTAACCGACCATTTAAGCCAGTTTTATCCTAGTGTCCCTGGCAGTAAAGACATTACCATTCGACAAATGTTGAACATGACTTCTGGTTTGGTACTAACTGGTCCAGTTGGTCCGCCGATAGCTGAATCCGACACTCAAATCATTCAAAGTGATATTTCACGAGTTCATTATTTGGCGATCATGCATGGTCACTGGAATTATCAAGGAGTTAATTTTAATTTGTTATGCGGCATTTTGGAAAAAATAACGCAGCAAAGCTATCAGCAACTATTCACGACCCAAATTATTCAAAAGCTACATTTGAAGTACACGGAGTTTGCTTATACGTTACCAACTAGTGTCGCAAATGCTACTGGCTATACTGGGCTGATCACGACCCCTAAAGATGCGATTTACACTAAGCCCAGCACAAGAAATCAAGCACTGGAACGAAATGAATTAGGTAGCGGCCAGGTGTATATGAGTGCGGGTGATCTTTACCACGTCGAAAGCGCAATTTTAGCTGGTAAAGTTGTTCCGCTAGCGGCACTGAAACAACTTTATCAAGATGCTTCATATTCCAAATACGCAGCTGGTTTCTACGTGCAACCTAATGTTAAATCAGCTAATGGCGCTGGCTATGGCTTTGAATCATCTATCCACATCAGTCCTAATGGTAAGGATGCGCTAATTCTCCTCAGCAACTATCAAGCGCCACTGTTTAAAACCAAAAGTTTGGCGCAGAAGTTCGATTATCTATTGTTTAATTAAAGCGGCATAAAAAACGCGTTATAGGAGGCTAATTTGACACAATTAAAACAGCATTTGGAAAATAATTTAGTTGCTGTTAGTCGGCAATTAAACAACCGCAAATTTTACCAAATCATGCTAACGTCATTGACAGCCGTTTTTCCTATTGCTGCTGTCGGTGCGTTTGCTGCGTTGATCGATAAAACAATTTTTATACCAACTGGTTTTTTTGAGCAGCTTTACCACGTTAGCAAATGGTTGCCGTTTTATATGCAAGTTGGTAATTTTTGGGCCAGTGTGTCCGTTTTGCTCAATAATTTAGTCGTTGTGTGGCTGACTTTTTTAGTGGCCGCTAATACTGCTAAGTCGAAGCGGCAAAACGCCTGGCTTGCTGGTATTGTCAGCAGTACACTTTTATGGCTATGTAATCAATCACTGTTCACTGAACCACTCAAGAACGGCATGCTGCAACTAACGCTGAGTTTTAATGGTTTGACGATCCACGGTATTTTTGAAGCGATTGTGCTGGGATTCTGCGTTAGTTGGTTTTTAGGCCGCTATACCCGACATCAGCTACTAACCATAACGCTACTAATTTTAGTAGTAGCTGCTATTGCCGCAGGATTGCAGACATTTAGCCCGAATAGCTTGGTGGGGGTGCTGGTGGCGTGGTTTGCTCAAGTGACGGCTAACTGGGGTAAAAATATTGTGCTGCTGCTAGTGCTCGGTTTGATCAGTAATTTCTTGCTGATCCTTGGTATTCCCGGATCGCTTAATCTGGCTGATGGCAGTAATGATGCAATTTTTTCGTTGCAGAATTTAAATTATGCGCTGCAGCACCATCATTTAGCCAACGTTCCTTATCCAGTTAATCTGCATGCACTCTATGATACGTATGCGTTTGTTGGCGGCAGCGGGATGTTACTAGCGTTGTTAATTGCGATTTTGTGGCGTACTCACGATCAACACACGCAGCATACTGCCGCAATTAGTTTTTTACCGACTTTTTTCAATTTGAATTCACCGATTTTGATTGGTATGCCGGTTTTATTCAATCCATTACTAGTGATCCCATTTGTGGTGGCGCCGCTTGTAGCCTGTTTAGTAGCCTGGCTATTCGTTAGTTTACACTGGATGCCAACCGCAGTTTATCCGGTACCGGTAACAACGCCGGGAATTCTGAAAGGCTTTTTAGCAACTGGCGGCAATTGGGTCGCCTTATTGGTCAGCGTGCTTAATCTGGGGCTGGCCACCCTGATATATTTGCCATTTGTAACGTTAAATGATCAATATAACTTAGTTAGTAAAGCTGGCGAACGCTGATGAATAAAAAAAAGTTTTGGCTTAGTGCACTCATTTTATTATTAACGGTGATCCTTGGCTGGTCAGGCTACCAATGGCAAAAACGATCAATCGATTTACAGCAAATGCAATTCCGTTCACCAATGGATCCAATTTTCTTAATTCCTGGCAGCTCGGCGAATCAAAATCGGTTTGACTCACTGGTGACCTTGTTAAATAAAAGCAGTTTGAAACGCAGTCTTTTAAAAGTAACAGTTCAAACTGATGATAGTTTGAAATTTAGTGGCCATCTCAAGCCGGGGGATAAGCATCCGCTGATCGTGGTTGGCTTTGAGAATAATCAGGATGGCTATGCCAATATTAAACGCCAAGCAAAGTGGTTTAGCATCGCGTATGCTAAATTGGCTAAAACCTATCATTTCAACCATTTTTCGGCATTAGGGCATTCCAACGGTGGCCTAGTCTTAACCATTTTTGCGGAGAAATATTTGCCTAAAAATAATACGATCGATCGGTTAATGGCCATTGCCTCACCATTTAATTTGGAAAAAGAGACGACCAAAAGAACAGCATTGCTGAAAGATTTGATTGCCCACAAGTCGAGCTTGCCGAAAAAAATGCGCGTGTATTCAATTGCTGGCACCGAAAATTATGAGGATGACGGAATTGTTCCTTTTATCAGTGTTGATAGTGGTAAATATATTTTTCAAGATCAAGTTGCCAGTTACACAGAGATCATTGTGACTGGCGCGAATACGAATCATTCTGATTTGCCCGAAAATCAGCAGATCGTTAATATCATCCGGCAATATATTTTGCAGGAAGATATTTCAAAAACCATTCGGCAGCAAAATGAACCACAAGCACAGGCACCATGAAATACAGATAAAGTCCCTTGAATAAGGGACTTTTTTGTATGCGACACTCACCAATTTCTCATCGAGTCCACTTTGATACCCCTGACTAAAAGCGTTAAGATGTAAATGTTAACACAATATAGATGGGGGATAATTTAAATGGAACGACATGAACGGGCGTGTACCTCGATTT
Organism: Loigolactobacillus zhaoyuanensis; assembly: GCF_003946385.1. GTDB lineage: Bacteria > Bacillota > Bacilli > Lactobacillales > Lactobacillaceae > Loigolactobacillus > Loigolactobacillus zhaoyuanensis. The sequence continues at coordinate 43,999 of NZ_RHOE01000011.1, read as the reverse complement.
TAGTTGGTAAGAACGCTAGCTTGGATGGCTCGACACTGATCGCGCGTAACGACGATACTTTTTTGCCAAACACACCGCAACGTTTCTTGGTCCGTCCTGCAGTTAAGGGTCAAAAAAAGACGCTAACTTCTTATTTAAATGGTTTCAAGGCTGAATTACCAGCTGACGCTTATCGCTACCAGGCCGTACCTAACGTTGACTTGGAAAAAGAAGGCGTGTACGACGAAAACGGCTTTAACGAAAAGAACGTCGCTATGAGTGCAACTGAAAGTACTTACGGTAACGAACGGACATTGGCTTACGATCCATTGGAAGTCGATGGTATGGACGAAGATACGATGCAGACCATGGTCTTGCCATACATTGATTCCGCAATTGACGGCGTTAAGCGTTTAGGCGAATTGATCAAGCAATACGGCTCACCAGCAGGCAACAGCGTGCTCTTTAGCGATAAAAATGACGTCTGGTACATGGAGATCGTCACTGGTCATTTATGGGTCGCCCAACGGATCCCGGATGATGCTTATGCAGTTGCTGCTAACCAAGTCGCGATCCAACAAGTCGATTTCAATGATCCAGCTAACTTTATGTGGGCTGACGGCATTCAAGAGTTTGTCGAAACGCATCATTTGAATCCTGATAAAACTGGCTGGAATTTCCGCCATATTTTCGGTACCGATACGGAAAAAGATCGCCATTACAACACACCACGGGTTTGGTTTGCCCAACGTTTCTTTAATCCAGAAATCGAACAAACGCCTGAAAGCTCAGAATTACCATTTATCTGCCATACTGAACATAAAATTAGTGTTGAAGATATTGAATATATTCTTGGATCACATTACAATGAAACGGAATTTGATCCATTGGGCCATGGTAGCGATGCTGATAAATACCGTTACCGCCCAATTGGTTTGAACCGCACGCAAAATTCTCACGTCTTGCAAATTCGCAACGACGTGCCGATCGAGCAGGCAGCAATCATGTGGATGTCCTTTGGTTATCCGGCGTTCACACCGTACGTGCCGTTTTATGGTAACAGCACCGACACTGATCCAAGTTACAGCGAAACACCGCTGAAATTTGATTTCAAGAGTGCTTATTGGATGTATCGGGCAACTTCTGTCTTGGTTGAAAGCCATCACAGCAAGTTTATCGAAGCCAATAATGCATACATGAAGGATGCTCGTGAACAACAACGGCGCTTGATCGATGCAACTGACGCTGCAGCTGCTAAATTAAGCGGTGACGCCTTGACCGATTATTTAACGAAGCAAAATTACGCGATGGTCGCTGACATGCGCCAGCGGACGATGGACTTCATCGGCGAATTAATTATCGACGGTTTAGATTTGTCCAAGCTGACTTTTAATATCGATAAGAACTTGTAAAAAGTTACCGAGCTAGCTAGACCTGCAAGCGTCTAGCTAGTTTTTTTACGCGCATATTTGTAAGCGCTTGAAAAATAGCTGGAACTCGATTAGAATTAGGCGTATAGTTCGCGCAGACACGCGCGTGGTAAGTTAACAAAGACGGAGGAAATTCGTATGGCAAAAGTATTGGCAATCAACGCCGGCAGCTCAACACTTAAGTGGAAGTTATTTGATATGCCGGCTGAAACAGTTGTGGCTGAAGGGCTGATCGATCGATTAGGGTTGGCGGATTCAATTTTTACCGCTAAATATGGCGACGGGAAGAAATTTAAAGTGACCCGCGATATCAAAACCCATGATCTAGCTGCCACCTTATTATTAGAAGAATTAAAAGATTTAGGCATCATTGACCATTTTGAAGAAATCACTGGGATCGGCCATCGCGTGGTGGCTGGTGGCGAAGACTTCAAGGATTCAGTGGTCATTACGGAACAAACGCTGGGCCGAATCGAAGCGCTGGCCGAATATGCACCGCTACATAATCCAACGCAGGCCTACTACATTCGGGTGTTCCAAAAACTATTGCCGCGGGTGATCCAAGTCGCCGTTTTTGACACTTCACTATTTACCGAAATGCCGCAGGAAAATTTCTTGTACAGCATTCCGTACGAATATTATCAAAAATATGGTGCCCGCAAATATGGTGCGCACGGTACTAGCCACCGCTACGTGGCCGCCCGTGCCGCTGAATTGTTAGGCAAGCCACTAAGTGAGTTGAAATTGATCACGTTACATTTAGGCAGTGGTTCATCGATCACTGCTTTTGATCGGGGTCGCGCCGTTGATACCTCAATGGGATTCACGCCGCTGGCAGGGATCACCATGGCGACACGTGCAGGTGACATTGACGTTTCATTGTTACCGTATTTGATGCGTAAATTGCACATCACTGATATGGCGGCGATGATCGACATTTTAAACAATAAATCCGGCTTGCTGGGCTTGTCTCAATTATCGCCAGATCAGCGCGATCTAGAAGATGCTGCGCCGGAAAATAAGCTAGCGCAACAAGCCTTGGATATTTTCGTTAACCGTGTTGTTAAATACATCGGTTCCTATGCAGCAACGATGAACGGCTTGGACGCGTTAGTATTTACGGCGGGCAGTGGTGAAAATGGCATTGAACTACGCGAAAATATTGTGGCACAGCTGCATTATTTCGGTGTCGAACTAGATCCTGAACAGAATCATGTTCGCGGTAAAGAATGTCAAATCAGTACCACCGATTCAAAGGTGACCGCCTTATTGATACCGACTAATGAAGAATTGATGATTGCCCGCGATGTGATGCGCTTAGGCCATAACGACGTGGCATTATAACTGATGATTCATAAGAATCGTACTGTAATTAAGTGCGATTCTTTTTTTGCGTGACTAAATATAACATTTAGCTGGGACTAGACTAAACCGGTGATTTCAAGCAGCTGTAGGCAATTACGGATAAATTAGCCGACATCAAAAAAACGTTTCCACATAAAAATTTGTTCTGAAATTAGAAAAACACGTTTTAAGACTAAATTTACTGTTATAATTTCTAACATTAAGTTAATGTTGAAAGGCGTGGTTCGATGAACACAGCAAACACAGCTTTTATTCTGATAGCGAGTATTTTAGTCTTATTTATGACGCCAGGATTAGCTTTTTTCTACGGCGGCTTGGTTTCGCGGCGTAACGTAGTCAATACGATGTTGTCGGTGTTCTTCATCTGCGGGATCGCCATTTTAATGTGGGTCGCAGTCGGTTACGAGCTATCCTTTCATAGCGATATCGGCGGCTTTATTGGTACGGTGCAGCACTTTTTCTTGGCTCAGGTGAAGTTGGATAAAACACTGGCGAACGGCTTACCCACTGGTGTTTATCTGTTGTTTCAGATGATGTTTGCCATCATTACACCAGCGTTGTTCGTTGGTGCTGTAGTGGGTCGAATTCGCTTTAAATTCTTGCTATGGTTCATTATTTTGTGGTCGATCTTGGTTTATTATCCCATGGTCCACATGGTGTGGAGTGCCAACGGGTTACTGGCAAATTTAGGTATCATTGATTTTGCTGGCGGGACGGTGGTGCATATCAATGCTGGGATCACGGCATTTGTTTTGTCAGCCTTTTTAGGCCGCCGTCATAATTATGGGCAAGCGATCCAGCATTATAATTTGCCGTGGGTGCTACTAGGGACGACGATTTTGTGGATCGGTTGGTATGGGTTTAATGCTGGTAGCGCGCTGGCAATTAATTCAGTGGCGCTGCAGGCGGCGCTGACCACTACAGTTGCTACCGCTACTGGGATGATCGCCTGGATGACCGTGGATATTTTTATGTTAGGTAGACCCACTTTGGTTGGCGTCTGCACAGGCACGCTGTGTGGTTTGGTCGGCATTACTCCTGCGGCGGGCTACGTAACGCTGACCGGGGCTTTTTGGATCGGTATTTTAGCCGTCGCCGCCAGCTATACCTTTATTACAGTATTGAAGCCGCGCATTGGTGTGGACGACGCTTTAGACGCTTTTGGCTGTCACGGCGTTAGTGGTATTATGGGCAGCATCGTTACGGGGCTTTTTGCCACTAAATCAGTTAACGCTAAAATTCCCGAAAATGGGCTGTTTTATGGCGGTGGTTTCAAATTACTTGGAATGCAGCTATTGGGCACGGTGCTAACAATTATTTTTGTTGCCGTGATGTGTGTTGTTTTGATCAGCCTGTTACGGTTAGTGGTGCCGATGCGAGTCGCTGCCGCCGAAGAAGATCTAGGTTTGGATCAGGGTGAACACGGCGAAAGCGTGGATTATTTGGTCAAAAATGATCGTGATTTTCGCAACTATCGCGCTGAATTTAAAGGGCAAATGGCACGACTGCAGCATCATCATAAGTAGCTATGGTAAAATAAAAGCAAAAAAGGCGGCTACTTTATGCAATTAAATCAGTTACACCACATCGCAATCATTTGTTCCGATTACACGGCAAGCAAACATTTCTACTGCGATTTACTTGGTTTTCAGCCGCTACATGAAGTTAAGCGCGCTGAACAAGCAGATATTAAACTTGATGTTAGTAATGGCGCGCTGCAATTAGAGCTGTTTATTAAAGCCAACGCACCGCAACGCGTCAGTTATCCCGAAGCACAAGGCCTGCGCCACGTGGCCTTTAAAGTTGCTGATGTGGCCGCAACGGTCGCTGAATTACAGCAACTTGGTATCGCCACCGAGCCCATTCGTTATGACACTGAAAATGGTGCTGCGATGACCTTTTTCTTTGATCCAGATGGCTTGCCACTGGAACTACATGAATAGTACTGTCATTAGTTTTCGCTGCGCAATATTTCTGGTGGTCATTCCCCACATCTGCCGGTATAATCAAAGGGACAGCTACTGCTTAAAATCAATACGACTTTAGTTGGTAAAACGAAGCGAATGTTGTAAAATTGAAGCAAGCAGTAGCGAAGTTAGATGATCTACAGCATAGGGGGGAACAACGTGGCATTAGTGAATATATTTGGTATTGTCTTATGGCTAGTCGTGTTGGGCGTGATCTGGTTTACGTTGCACAATATTCGTAGCCGTCGTCTGCGGCGTTTAGTCAAAAAACAACATCAATTTAGCGGTAAAGACTTCACCATATCCACGGTATTAGTGCTCATCGCGGTTTTATTACTGGGAATCGCCAGTTATTTAACCTTTTTCCGTGATGTCGATTTGGAAGATAACTCAGCGGTCGCACTAAAATACGACTATGAGCCGCTAGTCATGACACCGATCGGCGGTAAATTTTATGATGTTAAGGTTGAAAATGGTAATGGCAAGCAGCCGCTGCAGCATTACACTTACTGGGTAAAGGGCGCACGCTACCAGATAACCAGCAGCAATGCAACGGTTGTGGCGGGGCCAAAACCGCTCAACGTTACCGCCACCAATTATCCATGGTCACGTAAAGAATTGGCGCAGCAGGATAAGAAGTATGAACAAACTTATGCGGCGACCATGCACGCCACCTATAAATCAACGGTGATCAACGGATTAGGGTTACGCGCTGGCCGCACAGCCATGCGTTTCACACTGATTCGAGTACCAAACTCATCAGTGATTTATTTGAAGCCAGCTAAATAAATATCAAGTGGACTACTGACAGAATTTTTGTTGGTAGTCTTTATTTTAGTTTAAAATGAATCGTAAAATAGTTGAGCTAGACTTGCAAAACTGTTTTTACCCCGACATAATAGAAGAATAGGGTTGCTAAGGCGCCTTTTTTACAATCAAATATTACCAAAACCACTTGCTTTTAGTGGGTAAAATGCTACTATTTTCTTGATAGGTAATTCCTTAAAAACGGAGGGCAAGCATGGCAGAACATAATTTGGACCCGCAGCTCAGGCTGATCGCACTAAACGCTAATCGGCCATTAGCGGATAAGATTGCCGCGGCGGCTGGTGTGCAGCTGGCGAAGACATCGGTTAAACAATTTAGTGATGGTGAGATTCAGATCAACCTTGAAGAAAGTATTCGGGGCGATGAAGTGTTCGTCATTCAGGCAATTTCTGATCCGATCAACCAAAGTTTGATGGAACTCATGATCATGATCGATGCGCTACGCCGCGCTAGTGCTAAATTTATTAACGTGGTCATTCCTTATTACGGTTATTCGCGGCAAGATCGCAAAGCGCGCTCACGGGAACCCATTACAGCGAAGTTGATCGCTAATCTATTGCAAATGGATGGCGCAACTCGTGTGATTGCCTTAGATCTACATGCAGCACAGCTCCAAGGTTTCTTCGATATTCCCGTTGATCATTTACAGGCCGCACCATTATTGGCTAATTACTTTAAGGCCTGCGGTTTAACTGACGTGGTGGTGGTTTCACCTGATCACAGTAGTGTCGCACGTTCACGGCAAATGGCTACCTTACTAGGTGGCGCGCCAATCGCCATTATTGACCGCCGTCAAACAGCGACATCTGGTGAAAACTTAAGTATTATCGGTGACGTTGCTGGTAAAAAGGCGATCGTGGTCGATGATATGATCGATACTGGCCACCGTATTATTAGTTCGGTGGATGCTTTGAAGCGAGCCGGCGCAACTAAAGTTTACGCTACCGGCACGCACGCTGTTTTCTCTGACAACGCAACGGCTAAATTGCAGGCCTCTGCGGTGGAGCAAGTGGTGGTCACCGATTCAATTGCGATTCCACCGGAAAAACAATTTGCTAAGTTAGCGGTTGTCTCTGTTGGCGAATTGATCGGTCAGGCAATTAAATTGATCCACAACGATCAACCGATCGATGAACTATTTCATACAATTGCCGATGAAAATGAAGATTAATTAAGGTAGTAAGCCAAATTTTTGGCTTGCTGCTTTTTTATTTTGAAATAAAATGGCAATTTAATGAGTTAAAGATTAGAATTAAGTCTATCAAATATAAAGAGGTGGTCATTTTATGCGTGCAGTATTAACCGTAATTGGACAAGACAAAGTAGGAATCGTGGCTGGTGTAAGTGCGACGTTGGCGGAATTAAATTTTAATATCGTTGACATGAGCCAAACCATTATGCAACAGAATTTTACGATGATGTTAATGTGTGAAATGCCGCAAAACAAGGTGGACTTTGAACAAGTTCGCGCGCGCTTGAATGAGCTCGGCAGTCGCTTAGGTGTGCAAATTCGTATTCAGCGAGAAGAAATTTTTGACGCAATGCACAAAATTTAACGGAGGTGCCGCAGATTGGAAACTAGCCAAATATTAGAGACTATTCGCATGATCGATGAGGAAAATCTGGACATTCGTACGATCACCATGGGTATTTCGCTACTTGATTGTATCGATCCCGATATTGAACGTGCTTGCGATAAAATTTATCAAAAAATCACGACCAAGGCAGCGCATTTAGTTGAAGTTGCGGCTGCTATTGAAGCTGAATATGGTGTCCCAATCATTCATAAACGAATTGCGGTAACGCCGATCAGCATTATTGGCGCAGCCACAAGCGCAACGGACTATCTGCCCTTTGCTCAAGCTTTGGATCGTGCCGCAAAAAAAGTTGGCGTAAACTTTATCGGTGGTTTTTCTGCGTTAGTTCAAAAAGGTTACCAAAAAGGTGATGAGATTTTAATTCACTCAATTCCCAAAGCTTTGAGCCAAACCGAATTTGTTTGTGGCTCAGTCAATGTTGGTTCCAGCAAGTCGGGTATCAATATGGATGCTGTTCGCGATATGGGTGAGGTTGTGAAGGCTGCCGCCGCGCTTTCGCCACTAGCACCAGCAAAGTTAGTCGTCTTCGCTAATGCTGTTGAGGATAATCCATTTATGGCCGGCGCTTTCCATGGTGTCGGCGAAGCTGATGTTGTGATCAACGTTGGCGTTAGTGGCCCTGGCGTCGTTAAGCGGGCACTGGAAAAGGTTAAAGGCCAACCCTTTGACGTGGTGGCGGAAACCATCAAGAAAACGGCCTTCAAAATCACGCGCGTCGGTCAATTAGTCGGCCATATTGCAGCGGAACGATTGGACGTGCCATTTGGGATCGTTGATTTATCACTGGCACCAACGCCAAAAGTTGGGGACTCGGTAGCGCGGATCCTCGAAGAAATCGGCTTAGAAACCGTCGGCACACATGGGACTACTGCCGCGCTAGCCATGTTAAATGACGCCGTTAAAAAAGGTGGCGTTATGGCGTGTAATCAAGTTGGTGGCTTATCCGGCGCCTTTATTCCTGTTTCTGAAGATGAGGGAATGATTGCTGCGGCTACCAGTGGCGCGCTGAATTTAGAGAAATTAGAAGCTATGACGGCAGTTTGTTCAGTGGGCTTGGATATGATCGCCATTCCCGGCGATACGCCAGCCACCACGATTGCAGCCATGATCGCCGATGAAGCTGCCATCGGCATGATCAATAACAAAACGACAGCTGTGCGGGTAATACCAGCGGTGGGCGCCAAAGTCGGTGATAGTGTTGAGTTTGGCGGTTTACTGGGCCGTTCACCAGTAATGCCGGTGAACACCGCCTCTTCCGCCGCTTTAATCGCTCGCGGTGGGCACATTCCAGCGCCAATTCATTCATTTAAGAATTAAGCGGACTAAAAAAGACATCTTACAGATGTCTTTTTTGCGTTCAAGCGCGCTTGATCAGTTGCGCAAGTTCCTTAATACCACGTTCAAATTCGGCCGGTGTTATATAGGCAAAAGACAGGCGAATCGCCTGCTGCTCACCATAAATACTGCCGGGGTTAAACAGAATATGTTGTTTAAGCGCCGCTTGAAATAACCGCTCAATATTGATTACTGGATTTAATTTTAGCCAAATATAAAAGCCACCACGCGGTACTTGCCAAGTGGCTACGGCGGCTAAATGGTTGGTCAAACTAGCTAGCGCGGCATCACGTCGTTGCCGCAGTTGTTGGCGTAATTCAGTTAGATAGCTGTCGTAAGCAGAATCAGCCAGTAACGTCGCCAACAGTTGTTGCGCCAGTGAACTTGCGCCATAATCGGTTTGCATTTTCACATCACTTAGCCGGCGAATAACGGCAGTTGGGCCGACGATCCAACCTAGGCGTAAGCCAGGGGCCAATGTTTTCGAGATCGTACCTAAATATAGAACGTTGTTGGCCTGATCGAGCGCTTTTAGTGGCAGGGGTGGCGGGGTTTCCAACCATAAATCTTGATAGGCGGTATCTTCGATGATCGGTAATTGATGCTTTTGCGCAAATTGTAATAATTGTTGGCGTCGTTGGCGCGTCATCACACTTCCAGTAGGGTTTTGAAAACTGGGGATTGTGTAAAGTAATTGCTGCGTGGTCGCGCTTGGCGGAATCTGCCAGTAGCACAAGCCGGCATCATCTTGGGCAACCCCTTTCAAGGTAGCTGCGGCTGATTGGAACACCTGCAGTGAGTTTAGGTAGGTAGCCGCTTCAGTATAAATGGTCGCGCCGGGTTTGAGCAGCGCCACGGAAATAAGCTCCAGCGCTTGCAATGAGCCAGAGGTGATCAAAATGTTTTCTGGTTGCGCGTTGATCTGCCAGCATTGTAGTCGCTTGGCCAGCGCTTGCCGTAAGTTCAGCGCGCCAAGTGGCTCTAAATAATTCAGTTGGGTGACTTGTGGGGTGATCGTTTGTAATGTTGTTTGAACTAACCGCCGTGGAAATAATTCTGGCGCTAATTCGCCGGTACTAAGGCGTAAATAATGCTTGTTTTCCAATCGATTAATGGTTTGGATCGTCGGTAAGTTGGCGTTAAATTGGCCATCTAAATAGGGCTGCCAGTCTAACGCTAACGACCAAGTATTGCTGGCAACGCGGGTTCCGTCACCGTAAGCACTGGTCAAAATACCGTCCGCTTGTAAATTGTTTAATGCCGTGATGATGGTGCTGAGATTAACACCAAATTGCTGTGCCAGCAGTCGTTGAGCCGGTAACTTGTCGCCAACCAACCAGTTACCTTGTTGAATTTGTTGGCGACAATAGGCGCTGATTTGTTGATATAATGGGACTGTCGATTGTGGATCAGGCTGCCAGGTAATTTCCATGATGGCTCCTTTGCAATGGTTGGGTCAATATTTTAGATTTGGTTGGGTGCAGCCGCTAAATTTATCTCTATAATAACCAATTAACAGCGAAAATAAAAGAATGACTAGAGAAGGTTGGTTGGGATGACTCATTATTTACAAGGTTTATTATTTGGCATCGCCTATATTGCCCCGATTGGTTTACAGAATTTATTTGTGATCAACACGGCACTGGCGCAACCGCGGCGACGTGCACTACGGGTGGCCGCAATCGTAACGTTTTTTGATATTAGCTTGGCGCTGGCAACTTTTTACGGCGTCGGTAAATTATTGACCTGGCTACCATGGCTAAAGTTAGTCGTACTCGGCGTTGGTAGCTTGATCGTACTTTATATCGGCATCAGTTTAATGCGCGCCCAAGCACCACAATTGCAAAAAAGTGCGCCGACGCAGTTTAGTTATTGGCGGGCGACGATGGCCGCTTTTGCGATCGCTTGGCTGAATTCGCAGGCGCTTTTGGATGGCACGCTATTATTAGGTGCGTTTCGGGCTTCATTGGCACCGTTAGCCGCTAACTTTTTTATTGTTGGCGTTATGACGGCTTCAGTGGTGTGGTTCACTGGGCTAACGTTACTGATTTCTTGGCTGCGTGATCGTTTCACGACTAAATTTTTGCTACTACTGAATCGTATTTGTGGCGTGATCATTATTTTGTACGCGGTAAAACTGATCAGCGAATTTTTCCAATTAATTTGGTAGAATTAAAGCAAAGTTATTTAGGTCATTGCGACCGTTATGGAAAGGTGAGCAGAAGATGCGTTATTTAATTTTACTGCGCGGCGTTAATGTTGGTGGCAATCATCGAGTGGTCATGGCCGAGTTACGCCAGCAGCTGACGGAACTGGGATTTGATCAAGTGCGCTCGTACATCAATAGTGGTAATTTGATAATTGATAGTTCGTTACCCTTAGTTGAAGCTCAAGCCGTGGTGACCACGCTGTTGGCGACGCAATACGATTTTCCGGTAGCAGCGCTGGTGATCGAAAAAGACGTCTATTTGGCGGAACTAGCGCAAGCACCAGATTGGTGGGGTGCTGAAGGCGATCTGCGCCACAATACATTATTTTTCCTGCCAACGTTTACGCCAGAAATGTTAGTGCCGTTGCGGCAGCAAGAATTAATTTACGACCAAATTCATTACGGGCAGCACGCGCTATTTTGGACTGCCCCCGCTAAGCAAAATTATTCGCGTAGCCTGTACGCAAAGTTATTGCCGCTAGACTTGTATCCGGCGGTCACGATCCGAAATCGCAATACGACGTTGAAATTAGCGGCTTTATTGCAGAATTAATGCATTCCCAAAGTCGTGTAGTATAATGAAAATAGATACTTAATTTAGTATTAGTATCGTTTTGAGCACACTTTTATTTTGTAAGGGAAGGGACTTTTGAATGTATAAAGCTGTCGTTTTTTTCGATTTAGATGGGACTTTATTTGATAATGACAAGCAGGTGACTGCCGCTAGTGTTAAGGCGATTGCGCAACTCAAGGCGAACAATATATTACCGGTGATCGCCACTGGTCGCAGCCTGTTTGAAATCACGGGTACGCTAGAACAGGCCGGAATTGATTCTTGTGTCTGCGCGGATGGCAGCTATATTCAAGTCGCTGGCCGAGCATTGAAAACCGAGTACTTAAAAACAGCCGATATCACGGCCATTACCGAATACGCACAGCAAAATGATTTAGCCGTTTCTTACTATAATTCTAATGGATTTGTGGTCAGTCATGAAAATAAATTGGTGCGCGCAAACTACCAAGAGTTACAGGAGCGGGTGACAGTCGCGCCGGAAGCTTATCTGACGACTAAGGTCAACATGTTGTTTGTCTTTAGTCAGGAAACGGATAAGCAAGATGATGTTTATCGCGAGCGCTACAAAGGTACATTTAGTTTTTATCGCAATAATATGCGCGGTCTAGATGTGGTCAAAGCAGGCGTGTCGAAGCGTTCAGGGATCGAGTATTTGTTGAACCACATGGATCTAGAAGCTTTACCCACATATGGTTTCGGCGACTTCTACAATGATCTACCGATGTTCGAGGTGGTCAAAACGCCGATCGCCATGGGTAACGCGGTCCCTGAAATGAAAGCTAAAGCGGCTTGGGTCACGGCTAGTAATATGGATAACGGTATCGTTAAGGGCTTGCAGCATTATAATTTAATTTAACGCAAAAAAAGTTTAACTGGCATGTGCCAGTTAAACTTTTTTAATTACTATTAAGGCTACATGCTAGTCTTCGTCATCATCATCGTCTTCTTCGACTAAACCTTCCCAAGCCGTTTTGCCTAGAACAGCTTGTAGGCGGCGAATAGCTTGGTTGTTTTGTCCACGGAGATCAGTCAGAAAGGCAGCCATTGCCGGACGATTTTCTTTATCGGCTAATGCGATGGCGCGATCGATGAACATATTCTGTGTTGCGTAGTCATGAGCTGTGATATCGACTAATTCGGTGTTGCCGCGATATTTATTACGACCATCTTCCTCTAACATAGCGTAGCTGCCGTATTCAGCTGAAGTTGAGGGTGGTAATTCATTTTCGTCGAGCAAGACTTTGGCTAAAGCGTCGAAGTTCTTGCGACCAGCACTGATCAATTCGGTGTAAAGTGGTTGGAGTGCTTCAGCAGCAAAACCATCAAGGAACCAACTTGCCTGGTGTAATTTAACATTGTTGACCTGAAGATTGGCCAAAATATGACCAGTCATGGCGCCGGCAGTTGGTGTGTGGTGATCGGTGTCTGCTTGTTTTACTTCGGCTTGATAACGTGCTTCGATTGCTTCTTCGCTCATGTTTTGTTCCTCCAATGATTTCCAAATGTGTTCTAAATTCAACATTATCTGCTATTTATTATTTAAGCTTTAACTTTGATTTTCTCAACCGTGTAACCTAATTTGGTCACTACGTCGGCTAAATCTTCGGCACTAGTTTCTTCGTCGTTGAAGTCGGCTTTAACTTTTGCGGCGTTGAATAGAACTTTAACATTTTCAACACCGTTGTGGTTTTTAACGGCATTTTCGATTTTCTGCATGCATGATGGGCAAGTTAGTGCGCCTAATTGTAATACTGCTTTTTTTGTCATATCGAATGCAACTCCTTTTGAATTAATAGTTGGATTTTCAAGCGGGCTAGCTTTCTTTGCTCCGCCAGTTAAGCTGGCAAGTCGGGCGGGCCGCTTTGTTTATCCTTACTTGATGACTATAGTATACCGCCGTGGTGGCAGTTGGAAATTGATATCGGTCAAGTTTTACTGAATTAAATTAGTTGGTCAGTGTTATTTTAAATGGTTTATTTAGCTTATTTAGCAGTCCTTAATTCCGCAGCTGGCTCGGCTTTTTCATGGCCGTAGTTGATCAAGCGCATTGCGTTGAAGATCACGACTAGAATGCTGGCTTCGTGGACGAACATCCCACTGGCCATGTAGATAAAGCCGGCGACTAAACCGATCAGTAAGAAAGCTACGACACCAATGGCGATGGCGATGTTTTCTTTAGTATTGAGTACGGTTTTCTTGGCTAGGCCGTAAGCATGGACTAAAGCGTGAAAGCTGGATTGCATCAAGACTACGTCGGAAGTTTCAATGGCGACGTCGGTGCCGCTACCCATGGCGATACCAATGTCAGCTGTAGCTAGAGATGGGCTATCGTTGATACCATCACCAACAAAGGCTACGATGCGGCCATCTTGCTGGAACTGTTTAACGAATTCAACTTTTTGCTCGGGCATTAATTCGGCGTGAACTTCGTCGATGCCGACTTCTTTAGCGACGTAATCAGCGGTAGCTTGGTTGTCACCAGTCAGCATAACCAGATGCTTAGCGCCTTTTTCCCGTAACTGCTGTAATTCAGCGGCGACTTCAGGCCGAATGATATCGGCGATACCCAGCATCAAGACTAATTTACTGTCAACGGCGACTAGGACGATCGAGCTGCCAGTCGTTTTCAAGTTGGCTAAGTCTTCTTGTTGGCTGGCGCTTAAATGAACACCGTTAGTGGCAAGCAACTTATGATTACCGGCTAAAACCGCATGACCGTCGATGGTAGCCGACAAGCCTTGCCCTTTAATGGTTTGATTGGCGGTAATGTTTAGTGCTTGATAACTGTAATCTTTTTGTTCAGCGTAATTAACCACAGCGCGGCCTAAAGGATGATCGGATAAACTTTCGATTTTCGCAGTTAAAGCAAAAGCTTGTTCTAGTGGTAGCTCATAGCTGTTGACTTTAGCAACGGAGGTATTACCTTTAGTCAGAGTGCCGGTTTTGTCGAAGACGAAGGTATCAACTTTGGCGAAAGTATCCATGGCGTCGCCGCCTTTGATCAAGATACCACGTTTGGCGCCGTTACCGATGCCGGCCACGTTAGAAACAGGGGCGCCGATAACCAAGGCACCAGGGCAACCGAGCACTAAGACCGTGATCGCCAGTTTGAAATCACGGGAGAAAATGAAGACCAATAGCGCGATGATCAAAACGGCTGGCGTGTAATATTGGGCGAAACGATCGATAAATTTTTCCGCGTGAGACTTGGTGTCCTGCGCATCTTCAACTAATTCAATGATCTTGGCGAAAGTCGTATCGTCACCGACTTTAGTGGCGCGAACTTTCAAATAGCCATCACTAAGCATAGTGCCTGAGAAAACATCATCGTCAACTTGTTTGGTGATCTCACGTGATTCACCAGTGACTGCTGACTCGTCGGTATAACCATGACCGTCAACGATCACACCGTCAACGGGGATCGCCGCACCAGTTTTAACTAGGACGATATCGTCTTCTTCAACGTCATCAACATCGACTTCTTCTGTAGTGTCGTCATCATGGACCAAAGTGGCCGTTGTTGGCGCCATTTCGGTTAGGGACTTGATCGACTGACGTGTTTTGGATAAGGTCCGTTCTTCTAAATAACTCCCGAATAAGAACAAGAAAGTGACGATCGCTGATTCATTATATTCACCAATAATGAACGCCCCGATAACGGCGATGCTGACTAACAACTCAATACTGATCACCTTAACGCGTAAGGCTTGAAAGGCGTGAAGCATGATCGGGATCGCGGCAATGATCGATGCTAACGCCAACACAATGTTGTAAGTTAGCAAGCTACCGGCGAATTTACCTGCATAGCCGAGGACGATTAAAATAGCGGTTAGTAACGTGATTTGATTGTTGTGTGTCTGGATCCAATTTTGAAATTTCATTTTTCCGCACTCCTTTTCGATGTGGTTGAGTGTATTTTACTAAAGTGACGCGCGGCTCCTTCCGTACTGTAGCAGTGAGTCGAATCAGCTCTTGTTCCATATCACTCAACTTGATGACTTAACTATAAGCGCTAAGCTAAGTGTGCGAATTGACAAAGGTCAAGTTTTAACAAGTTTATCAAAAAAGTTTTTGATGATCTTTTGGTTCTTTCTGAACTTTGGCTGGATTAACTCGTAGGCAGAGTTAATTTGGTGCCATTCCGGCGCCTCCATTTCACCTTGGCAGTTTTAGAACACTATTTAATTAGTTAGGTTAATCGTCTTAGCTGGTTCAATTAGGATTAACCGGCAGTTGTTAGAGACTTGTAGTTTTAAGTAGATTATATGCGCATATAAACACCGACAGAACAGCCTTTAACCTTATTTGTTCCTTTATATATACGTTTGAGCACGCTGATTTAGCGGCATAACTTTTTTATGATTGAATTTGAATTTCTAACTCGCAGTTGATCTGAGATCAATGCTGCCAAGTTCTATTTAACTTGTAAAAGTTTAACTTGGTAGGTGGCTGCTGGCGCAGTGACGGTGATCACTGCCGGCGTACGTTGACCGCGGATCGCTTGGCCTAAAGGTGAAGCGGTAGAAATTTTACCGGCACCGACGTCGACTTCTTCCTTGCCGACAAGCTGATAGGTGACTTGTTCGTGATCATCGAGAAATTCCAGTGTTACTGTATTGCCGATATCCACGCTGCCATCGGTTTTGGGCGTTATTATTTGTGCGTATTGGAGTTGTTTGTTCAAATAGCGCAAGCGACTTTCTAAGTGGCGCAAGTCGCGTTTGGCCGAACTATACTCGGCATTTTCTGATAAATCGCCTAATGCGCGGGCGGCCTGTAAGACTTTGATCCGCTGCGGTTTTTCTTGTTGCAGTTGCTCGATTTCGGTGCTGATCTGGTCGTAACCATTTTGCGTCATTTTATTGAAGTAAGGTTGCATAAATTGAATCGACCTCCGATTTTTTCGTGTGCACAAAAATGTAGGTATATAGAATGAACGCTTTTTTGCACATTTATACTAGCTTAGTTTTAGAAGCTTGTCCAAGTATAAATGATAAACGGCACCTTAACAATTTAAGAAAAGGCTTGCATTTTATTAGTATGTCATATATATTTAATGACGTACTAATAAATAAAAAAGGTGGCTATCAGTATGCAACAAATTTATTTCTTCAACGAAGGTCGGCGGGATATGCGTTCATTGCTTGGCAGTAAAGGGGCCAATTTAGCTGAAATGACGCATTTAGGCTTACCAGTACCGCAAGGATTTACGATTTCGACAGTTGCATGTCACGAATACGAGAAAAATCAAAATCAATTGCCGACTGCATTACAGGCGGAAATTGTTCAATCATTAGAACGTTTAGAAGCAATCACAGATAAAAAATTTAATTCGGTCCAGACGCCGTTATTGGTCTCTGTTCGTAGTGGGGCAGCCATTTCAATGCCTGGGATGATGGATACTATTTTAAATCTAGGCTTAAATGATCAAACAGTGATCGGATTAGCTGAGCAAACGCACAATGAACGTTTCGCCTGGGATTGTTACCGGCGGCTGTTGCAAATGTTTGGTAACGTGGTTTATGGAATGCCTGAGCAAAATTTTGAAAGCGTATTAGCAGATTTTAAACGCCGCAATGGTTACCGCACCGATTTGGACTTAACTGCGGCCGACTTAAAAGCGATCGTTGGTCGTTTTCAAGAATTATATTTAGAATCTGAACATGGCGCCTTTCCACAAGCGCCGGAAGAACAACTGAGCTTAGCGGTAGCGGCAGTCTTTACCTCATGGCAGAATTCGCGGGCAAAAGTTTATCGTCAGTTGCATCATATTGACGGCAACATCGGCACGGCAGTCAACGTCCAGGCGATGGTTTTCGGCAATAGTGGCGCTGATAGTGGGACTGGTGTGGCCTTCACCCGTGATCCAGTAACTGGTGAAAAGAAAGTCTTTGGTGAATTTTTGCAGAACGCCCAAGGTGAAGATGTGGTTTCCGGTGTGCGGACGCCGCAAGGATTGTCAGCGATGGAAGCAATGTCACCACAGGCCTACCAACAGTTTTTGACTGCTGTCGCTAAGTTGGAACAGCATTACCATGATATGCAAGATGTAGAATTTACTTTAGAGCACGGCAAGCTTTATTTCTTACAAACGCGTAGTGGTAAGCGTACCGCTAAGGCCGCAGTTAAGATCGCAGTCGATCAAGTTAATGAAGGCTTGATCGAACGCAACGCCGCTTTATTGCGCGTCGATCCTGAACAGATCAGTAATTTATTGCACCCAGAATTTGCGGCAGCAACTTTAGCAGCGCAGACACCACTCACGAAAGGCTTACCAGCTAGTCCTGGTGCGGCTAGTGGTAAGATTTATTTCACTGCGGCTAGCGCAAAAGCAGCCCATGAAGCCGGCGAAAAAGTTATTTTGGTCCGACAAGATACCTCACCCGAAGATATTGCGGGTATGGTGGTGAGTGAAGCCATCGTCACTTCACGTGGCGGTATGACTTCCCACGCCGCAGTGGTCGCACGGGGGATGGGCAAATGTGGTGTTGTTGGTTGTGCCCATTTAGTTGTTGATCAAGAAAAACAGCAAGTTACCATTAACGGCACCGTTTTTCCTGAAGGCAGTGAATTATCAGTCGACGGCGCTTCAGGACAAATCTATCAAGGTCTGTTAGAAGCAACGCAAGCAACACAAGATGAAAATTTACAAACCATATTGAGCTGGGCCCAAGCCGTTGGTCAAATGGACGTTTACGCTAACGCTGACACACCAAGCGACTTTGCTCAAGCGCTGGATTTTGGCGCTAACGGAATCGGCTTGACGCGGACGGAGCACATGTTTTTTAAGGCGGACCGGCTATTGAAAATGCGCCGCCTGATCATTGCCGGGACGGTATCGGACCGAGTTGCCCCATTAGCTGAATTAGAAGAATTACAAACAGAAGACTTTTACCAGCTTTACAGCTTGGCGCAGGGTAAAACAGTAACGATTCGTTTACTGGATCCACCGTTAAATGAATTTTTGCCCCACGATGCTAAAGAACTTGCACAAGTGGCTAGCGCGCTTAATATGTCAGTTAGCGCGCTGGAAAAGCGGGTCGCGGTGTTGCATGAAGCTAACCCAATGCTCGGCCATCGTGGAAGCCGGCTGGCAGTCACTTACCCTGATATTTACGAAATGCAGGTGACGGCGATCATCAATGCAGCTCTGCGTTTGAAGCAGGCTGGTGTGCCGGTTAAACCGCATATTATGTTACCACTGATCGATACGTTACCAGAATTACAATGGGTAAAAGCACGTTTAGTGGCTAAAATAAATGATTTGTTGGCGCATGCACGGACGTCATTACATTATCAAATTGGGATCATGGTGGAAATGCCACGGGCATGCATGGTTGCCGATGAATTAGCGACTGAAGCTGATTTCTTTAGCTTTGGGACTAATGATTTGACCCAGTTGACCTTCGGCTACTCACGCGATGATATCGGTAGTTTCTTACCGACTTATTTAGAACAAGGTATTTTAAAAGAGGATCCGTTTAAGACACTGGATGTTGAAGGTGTTGGTAAGTTGATGAAAATGGCTGTCGATAAGGGCCGTTACCAGCGGCGTTCGTTGCCGATCGGTGTCTGCGGCGAATTAGGTGGTGATCCTGCTTCAATTCAGTATTTTGCTGAAATCGGCATCGATTATGTTTCGGTTTCGCCATTCCGTGTGCCTAGCGCTATATTGGCTTGCGCCCAAGCGGCGATAAAACGTGATTACCAAGCTAGTAAAGTCGCCGTGCAACCATCATAAAAATCAGCTATACTAAGCAGTGTCTGTGGAATAAACTGACTCGTGTATGTTGGTTAAACCGCACGCTAATTATTAATGTGAAGGATGGCGCTGGCCGTGGAATTTACTAAGCGACAACGAGAAATTATTGCGATCGTTAAACGCGAACAACCAATCAGTGGGGCTAATATTGCAGCTCACTTAAATTTAACGCGGCCGACTTTACGTAATGATCTGTCGATTTTAACCATGACTGGCATGCTGGATGCGAAACCCAAAGTTGGCTATTTCTACGCTGGTCAGCATGTGACTAATTTATCGTTTGAAGTGTTGTACGCCGCACCAGTCGCGACAATCATGTTAGCGCCAGTGCTGATCAAGCCAACAACTACAGTGCAAGACGCCATTACGAGTTTGTTCATGAATGATGTTGGGTCGCTGTATGTGGCTGATGAGCAACAACAATTGCTAGGCGTGATCTCGCGTAAGGACTTATTGCGTAGCACGGTCAGCGGCGGTGATTTGCAGCAAAATTATGCGTCATTGATCATGACCCGGATGCCAAATGTTGTGACCACCACGCCTAACGTGCGCATTTTAGATGCCGGCTATTTATTAAAGGAGCACCAGGTCGATTCATTACCGGTGTTAGCCGCAGACACGCAAAAAGTGGTTGGAAAAATCACTAAAACACGATTGATGGCGTATTTTGTTGAACAGGGCCTAGCCATCGAACAAGAGCGAATCTAAGTGTCTTGAAAGTGTCGCTGAATGTTGAAATGGGCTTGTGTTTATACACCTGACCAAGCGTTGTATCAGCTACGTTTATTAATGGCTGGGGCCAATGAGCAACCATATTTATGAAGTAGGAAGTGACGTCGTGATTATTTATATTATTTCGGATGCAGTTGGGGAAACAGCTCAGCGTATTGTGCAGGCGACTTTATTACAATATCCGCAACTTAAGCCAGTGATTCGAACCTATTCGTTTGTGACCACAGAGGCTGAGTTGACGCCAATTATGCAAGATGCGGCGGCTGAACAAGCTGTTGTAGCCATTACTTTTGTTGCGCCTGAATTAGCAGCCGCAGCCCAAAAGTTTACCACTGCGCATGACTTGCCATTGATCGATTATATGTCGCCTTTGATGCAAGTGCTCACAGCACAAACGAACATGGCACCATTGGCGCAGCCAGGGATGCTGCATACGATCAATACGGATTATTTCAAAAAGGTCGCTGCGTTGGACTTTGCGGTGGCTCATGATGATGGTCAAGGATTACAAACGTTAGCCAAGGCCGATTTAGTGATCCTCGGCGTTTCACGGACGTCTAAAACGCCGGTCAGTCTCTACCTGGCGGAACAGCGCTTGAAGGTAGCTAATATTCCGTTATTGCCGAATAATCCGTTAGATCCAGCAGTTTATCAATTGCCTAAGGAAAAGTTAGTCGGCTTGATCATTAGTCCGCAGCGGCTGCAAAAAGTCCGTCAGACGCGTATGACTGCGCTAGGATTAAGCGCGGATAACTACTATACAGATGTGGCTGCGATTGAAAAAGAGCTCGCTTATGCGACGGAGATTTTTGCACAGTTACAAATTACGCCGATCGACACGACTGAGCGTTCGGTGGAAGAAACCGCCGCGCTAATTATGGATCGCTAAAAAAGTTGTGCTGGTCAAAATGGCTGGCACAACTTTTTTGGTACAATTTTTTTACAAATTAGGCAAAATTGCGTATAATCCATATTAGAATCAATCTAATTAGATAATAATTATTGACAGGAAGAAGGATCATCAATGCCAATTAACGTTCGTGATGCCCAAGCAGTTTATAAAGATGTTGGCGAAAGTATTATTTTTGAAACATTACTGTTGAAACGTGCCGATCAGGCGCAAGAATTAGCGGCAGTGCAAGCTTTAGCTACTAATATGCAGTCTGTGATCAATAGTATGAATATTCGGTACCCCGAAGGCCGTTTAAGTGTAACCTTTGGCTTAAGCGCTGCAGCGTGGACTTACTTATTCCCCAATGCGCCACGACCAAAAGAACTGGAAGAATTCACAACGATCGAAGGGCCGAAATATACGGCGCCGGCAACTGGCGGCGATCTTTTCTTTCATGTCCGCGCACATAATGAAGCAATTACTTATGAAGTGATGGATCAATTTGGCAGCTTCATTCAGGCGGCAACGACCGTCCTTGATGAAACGCACGGTTTCCGTTATTTTGAAGGCCGCGCGATCATTGGTTTCGTTGACGGCACTGAAAATCCAGCAGAAGTTGAAGGCGCAGATTATGCACTGATCGGCGATGAAGATCCTGAATTCATCAATGGTTCATACGCTTTTGCGCAAAAATATATCCACAATATGGAAGCTTGGAAGGCTTTAAAAACCGAAGAGCAAGAAAAAGCGATCGGCCGTAAAAAATATTCTGATTTAGAATTAGCCGATGATGAAAAAGCTAAAAATGCCCATAATGTGGTTTCCCAAGATAATGAAAATGGCGTTGAGCATAAAATTGTGCGCATGAACGTTCCTTATTCGGACCAAGGCGTCACCGGAACTTATTTTATTGCTTACGCGCGTGAATGGGCAATTACTAAGCGGATGCTGACCAGCATGCTAACCAATAGTGATCGACTACTGGACTTCAGCACGCCAATTACTGGAGCGTTGTTCTTTGTCCCATCAAAAACAGTTTTAGATCAGATCGGTGAAGGCGAACTGTAAGTAACGATTGAAGCCGTTAGCCTAGTGCTAGCGCCTTTTTTTTGATTGGAGGTGAGTTTGGTGCAGATTCAACATTATTGCGCATTAGGTGACAGTATCACCGATCGACGTAATCAGTTAGTGAGTAAATGGTATCAGGATTGGCTTGTCGAATGGTGGCAACCAGCTAAAACAAGTTTGTTGGCAGTTTCTGGTTCAACGGTCTGCGCAGAATTTGATTCAATGGCAGCGCGCAGTCGCATGATTCCAGATGATTGTGATCTGCTAACGATTTATGGTGGCATCAATGACTTTGGCCGTAGCCAGCCGCTGGGGCGTTTTGGTGACACTTTGAACACGACATTTTATGGTGCGCTCGATCAGCTATTACGGAGTATATCGCGGGAGCATCCGCAAACTGCTGTTTATTTCATTTCCCATGTGCGGATCGGTACTGATTTTTTTCCAGCCACCAATCAGTTTGGACTTCAGCAAGCCGATTACGAGCAGGCGATCGCACAAGTAACGGCGGCCTATGCGGTACCACATTTAAGTTTGTATCACAGCTGGCTGAATTTTGCGACACCATCTTTGGCGGAACGGTACAGTTTAGATACGCTCCATCCGAATGATGCCGGCCAATTAGCAATTGCACATTTGATCGATGATTTTGTGAAAATCCATTAAAAAAACCATGCTTAAGTTAGGGGAAAAACTAACTTAAGCATGGCTTTTTATTTTGCTGTTGGATTCTCGCCAGCTAAGATGCGCTTGGCATCGGCTTGACTTAAATTGTAGTGATAATACTTTTGATAGAATTGTTGCGTCTTTTCAGTCATATCAAGTTGCTTGAATTGTGCGGGGTGCAACTTTTTAGCCGCCCACAAAACTTGCAGGGATTCTTCAGCGCTATAGCGATCCCAAGCAAATGTTCCTTGTGGATTGCCATAAACGTGCCCGGCTTTGACTGCTTTTAAGCTAGCAAAACGAGAATCAGCGCGCAATGTTTTCAGGGCAGCTTTACTGGTTGTGCTGCCGATAATGATCACATCAGGATTAGCGGCGACAACTTGTTCGGCTGTCACTTCGATCATATTACCTTTAGTGGTCAAGGCGTTTCGGCCACCGCTTAACTTGATCCATTCATCAACGATCGTATCACGACCATCGACTTTTAATAAATCTTGCGAATTGACAATGTGCAAGACTTTAGGCTTGGTCGTGCTATTTTTGAGTTGCTGAGCAACATAACTAATATTGCCATTTAATTCCTTAGTATAAGTTTTAGCGATACTTGGCGCCGTACCACCAAGGACTTGCGCCGTGACTTTAACTGACTTCTTAAGTCCAGCGAAATCTTGATACATTAGGTTCACCGCCGGGATGCCAGCTTTAGTGGCTTGTTCTGCTTGGGCGGCATCAGCAGTTAGGACAACGTCAGGTTTTAACTTCAATAATTCCTCAGTTTGTAGATCATCGCCGCTGAAAGGGGAAGTGACGCTTTTGATGGCGGGAAAGACTTTGGTGAACCAAGGCATTTTTTTGATTGTATCAGTGGTTGCCACCAACTTTTTTTGACCATTTAACAATAAAACGACTTGATTATTGGCGTGCCATAGATCGGCTACTCGATCGACGTTTTTGGGGAGCTTGATCGCGGTGCCGGTGAGGTCAGTGACGCTGTGCGTGCTGGCCGCTTGAGCCGGTGCAGCCGTTGCCAGCGTCGTTGTTAAAAGTAAACCAATAACGACGGCGTATTTTTTCCAAATTTTCATGCGGATCTCCTTTGCTTAGCTTAGAGTGGTGTAGCACTAAACGTACTAAAAAAGCAGATCAAACCAAATCTAGTCACCCTGCAGGCTCCTAAATGCGGCTTGATCAACGATACAAGTCTTTTGATGACTATCAGGCAGTTCGATGACTTGCAGGGGCAGCTGGTAAACTTGACTGAGATTTTCACTGGTCAAGATATTTGCGGCGGCACCACTATGCCATCGGCCGTCTTGGGCTAACGTACTGACCTGATCATTTAGTAGAAGGGCTTGGTTGGGATCGTGCGTGGTTAGTACGATCCCATAACCATCGTGCGCTAACTGGCGGATCAATTGCAAGACGCGCACCTGATTGGCCACATCTAAAGCAGAAGTTGGCTCATCAAAAATAATCAGTGCTGGTTCCTGTAGCAAGGCACGGACAATACTGGCCAGTTGCTGCTGACCACCGCTAACGGCTGAATAACTATTTTCAGCCCGTGCGGCTAAGCCAAAGCGCTGTAGCAACTTATCGGCTTGAGCAATATCACGCTGACTAGGTGCGGCTAACAAGCCCAGATAAGGCGCACGGCCTAATAAAACATAGTCGCGCAAGCTAAAGGAGACTGGCGTGCGTTCGCTACTCATTTGCGGGACGTAGGCAATTTTACGGGCCCGAGCAGCGGGGGTGACTTTGGCTAACGGTTGATCATCGAGCATGATGGCGCCACTTGTTGGCCGATAAACACCGGCTAAACAATTCAATAAGGTCGATTTACCGACGCCATTGGGACCGAGGATGCAATGGATTTGACCGCTATGTAATTGGAAATCAATATCGCTAAATAGCGGTGTTTTTGCATATCCAAAACTTAGTCCTTTAGCAGTTAGCTCGGTCATGATAAGGTCACCCGTTTCTTCAATAATAACCAGACAAACAGCGGCGTGCCGATAAAGCCAGTTAAGATCCCTAATGGAATTTCGCCGGCGCTGACGGTTCGCGCAAGACTATCTAGTAGCAACAAGAAAATTGCACCGAACACGGCGGCTAAGGGTAATGATTTAGCATTATTCTGACCGTTTACTAGGCGGGCAGCGTGGGGAATCACTAAGCCGATCCAGCCGATCGTGCCGCTGAGGCAGACCGCGCTGGCTGTCAGCACCGTGGCGCATAAAATAACAACACCTTGTTCTAAACGCAGGTTAGCGCCTAGGGTAGTGGCTTCTAATTGGTTCAAGCTAAGTAAATTAAGCCGCCAGCGTAAAGCATAGAGGACGATCCCAGCAATTAATAAGGTAGGTAAGTTTAAACCTAGATTTGTGAGGGTAACTTTTTCTAGACTGCCTAATTGCCAATAAGTAATGCTCGGTAGCTGCTGGTCGGGATCAGCCAGGTATTTCAATAGGCCAATGATTGCTTGCATAAAACCACTGATAATAATGCCGGCCAGAACAAGGGTCAGACTACCACGAGTGTGGAGCAGGTGTTGGATCGTGATGGCGGCGCTCACTGCCAATAAGCCGCCGATAAACGCACTGACTTGAATGCCCGCTGAGTGATAACCTAAAATAATTGCGAATGCGGCCCCAGCTGCAGCGCCATTAGAAACGCCTAACAGATCAGGCGAAACTAGTGGGTTATGAAAAATAGCCTGAAAGGCAGTCCCAGAAATTGCTAACGCGGCCCCAATGATGGCGGCGGCAATGATCCGCGGCAAGCGTAATTCAAGTAAAACTTGCTGATCGGTTGGATCGACTGCGGCAGCTAAATGTAGTGGATGCAGCACAAATTGCAGAATAGTGCTGGGTGCAACTGGGTAGCGCCCAACACCTAATGCGGCCAGCGCGACAAAAATTAATAGCATGATGCTCAGGCCTAATAAATGCTGATTAATTTTTAGCGCTTTTTTTTGAATAATTTTGACCTTCTTTTCTTATAAATTTACCTTAAACTAAGTGTAACAGTTAAAAAACTCGATGCTTATTAGGGAATTGACTAATTTAAATCGCGCACAACCTCTGCCATACTGACAATATCAAATGATAAAATCTGCACATTCTTGTTTGAATGGTAAAAGTGAGGTAAACGCCGTGCATTATGTTGCCATCGCAGCGCAACCACTAGATGTCCAAGCGCTGTATGAAAAACTAAAAGCGCCAGAATTTGGCGGAATCGTTACCTTTGTGGGAACCGTTCGTCAATGGACTGATGAAATCGAAACCCAGTCACTTGAATATACGGCGTACACCGAAATGGCGCTGAAAGAAATGACTAAGTTAGCTGTCGCAATTGAAGCAAAAGGGGCCAACGTGGTGATCGTTCATCGCGTCGGCCAGCTTGAGCTAACCGACGAGGCCGTTTTTGTAGGCGTTGCTGCCGCACACCGTGGTGAAGCCTTTAAGTGGTGTGAATACCTGATCGATACGGTCAAAAAACAAGTGCCGATTTGGAAGAAAGAATTTGACACCGACAAGATTCGTTGGGGAGGCTTGAATGATGTTTAACGTTAAGCTATTCGCTATTTTAGCTGAACAAATTGGCCATAGCGAAGTTCAATTGACGCTTACCGCACCAATTACGGCCGCCGCAGTTAAGACAGCATTGCGGGCGCAATATCCGCAAACTGCCAGTGTTTTAGCCGACTGTCTAGTTGCAATCAACCAAACGTTTGTCAGCGAGGAGCAGTTTGCCCCTAGCGAAGTTACTGAGATCGCTCTAATTCCACCGGTAAGTGGTGGTTAACATAAATGTCGGAACGTGTTTGAAAAGCATTGGTTTAAACACGCGTGAGTACGTCAACTGATTTAGGAGGCTTTTTCATGAAACAATTATACGATCGCTATGATCGCTTGCATAATTATGTTCGGATCTCGATTACTGATCGCTGTCCGCTACGTTGCGTTTATTGTATGCCTAAGGAAGGTTTACCTTTTTTCCCAAGTGAACGTGTTTTGTCGCAGGATGAGATCGTCCAAATGGTGGAAAATTTTGCTGAAATGGGCGTTTCTAAAGTCCGCTTTACTGGTGGCGAACCACTGTTGCGTAGTGATGTGGCTGAAATTGTGCAGCGTGTGCACGAGATTCCTGGGATCGACGATATTTCCGCCACCACTAATGGTTTGTATTTACCGCGCAAAGCAGCAGCCTTGAAGGAGGCTGGTTTGCAGCGGCTTAACATTAGTTTGGATACCTTCGATGCGGAACGCTACAAAAAAATCACCCGCGGTGGTAACATTAAGCAAGTGCTGAAAGGGATTCAAATTGCCAGTGACCTCGGTTTCATGATCAAGTTAAATGTGGTCGTTATTAAAGGCCAAAATGATGACGAGATCCTCGATTTTTTGAATTATACCCGCACGCATAACGTTAATATTCGTTTCATCGAGTTCATGCCAATTGGCAACCCATTAAAGACGTGGCAAAAGGAATACGTTGGCTTAAAGAGCGTGTTCGATGTTTGTGCTGAAAATGGGTTGGCTTATGATCCAATTGACTTGACGGGTAACGGTCCGTCAGAGAACTTCAAAATTAAGGACGCTGTAGGGAGTTTTGGTTTGATTCACCCTATTAGTAATAAATTTTGCGAGACCTGCAATCGGCTGCGGATCACGCCGGATGGTTATTTAAAAGCTTGCCTATACTGGGACGAAGAAATCAATATTCGCCAAGCTATTCCGGATAAGGAGGAATTTCAGCGTTTGATCCAGAAAGTATTGGATAGCAAACCGCTAAACCACGAAATGGCAATGGCGGACGCTGATAAGGTTGTCAACAAGGCCCCAACATGGCGTCACATGAGTCAAATTGGAGGTTAAAAGCTATGCAGAAAGAAGCAAGTTCCAAATCTAGCGCCGTGATCGCTTTGGTCATGGGGACGCTAGCGATGGCTGGCTGTTTCATGGCCTGGTCAAGCTTTGCACCATTAGCAGCACAGATCACAGAGACCTTTGGGTTATCCGTGTCACAACGGACATTATTGTTAGCGACACCTGTGCTCTTAGGTTCGATCATGCGCATTCCTGTCGGTATCTTAAGTGATCGTTACGGCGGTAAAAAAGTTTACATTGCCTTGATGATCTTTGTCTTGATTCCGCTATTTCTAGTACCACGGGTGCATTCGTTTGGCATGCTATTATTTGTCGCTTTATTATTAGGCATGAGCGGGACTTCGTTTGCCGTTGGGATCTCCTACGTGTCCGTCTGGTTTCCACCAGAACGGCAAGGCTTAGTCTTGGGTGTTGCCAGTCTTGGTAATATCGGTAACGCAATTGCCGCACTGACTTTACCACGGATCGCTGCTAAATGGGATTTCTCAATGGTATACAATGTCCTGATCGGCGTTTTACTAGTGCTGATTGTGTTGTTCATTGTGTTATGTAAGGAAATGCCAGTCGATAAGACGAAATCGCTGAAGGATTCTTTGGCGGTGGCAAAAGATCCTAATACCTGGTACTTATCCTTGTTCTACGCGTTAACATTTGGGCTTTTCATGTCGTTTAGTAACTTAACCCCAACCTTGTTGGATGGTTTATTCCATATGAATCCAGTTAACGCTGGGATGTGGGCCGCTGCATTTGGTGCCTTGTGTACCGTTGTACGCCCAGTTGGTGGTGTTTTGTCTGATCATTTACGGCCAATGCAATTATTGCAGTGGGTTTTGATCGGCATCGGTATTTTTGCAATCGAAATGGGCCTGACCTTAAGCGGGATGTCACCGTTTGTTATTGGTTTGGTACTGATCGGTGTGATCGCTGGTTTAGGTAACGGGATCATTTTCAAAATGGTACCCTACGTTTCTAAAGGCAATACCGGCGCTGTTACTGGTTTTGTTGGTGCCATCGGCGGACTTGGCGGTTTCTTCCCACCAATTCTGTTGGGTAGCTTAAAACAAATGACTGGTAGCTACACTTGGGGCTTCTGGCTTTTGGCCGTTTTCGCGGTTATTTGTTGGTATATCCTGTGGCGTGAATTTATTCGCGGTGGCTCACATATTGTTCAATAGATAAGTTCCTGCGCGAGCTGAACTTTACATCAAGATAAGCACTTTTCGTTGTTGGTAACGTAACAACAATGGAAATCGTGCCTATTGTCTTGATGTTTTTTTATTGGCGCAAGTGGTATAGAATTAATTGAATCAGATAATGGAAAATATGATCGAATAGTGGATATAAAGGATGGTAACCCAATGATCGATATGTTGATTTTAGCTGAAAAAGCCAGCGCCGCCAAGCATATGGCTAAAGCGTTTGGGGGCACGACCGGCAACGTTGGCGGCAAGACGTATAAAATTGTGCACGCTCACGGTCACTTAATGGAATTTAAAGAACCTGAAAAAATGGTGGCCACGGAAGCGGATAAACAGCGTTACAGTTCATGGACGGATATGCAGACGATGCCTTGGAACCAAGCTGATTTTTCCTGGGCTAAAACCTATACGAAGGCTTACAATGCTTACACAAAAAAATCAAAGTCGACCCGAGCAGATGTTGCCGCGATCAAAGCAGAAGCGGCTAATGCGCAGGCGATTTTAATTGCTACTGATAATGATCCTTCTGGTGAAGGTGATTTGCTGGGCTGGGAAATTGTTAACGCAATCAAGTGGCAAAAGCCAGTTTACCGCATTCGCTTTGCTGATGAAACCCCTAAATCGCTGAATAAGGCCATGCAGCAGATGGTTGAGATCACGGATCAATTTAAGCAAGGCGAATATCTCAAATCGGATGCCCGCAGCAAGTGGGATTTTTTGTCGATGCAACTGACGCGTATTTCAACCTATGCCGCACGCCAAGCCGGTTACCGGGTCAAAGTGATCAATCAAGGCCGCTTGAAATCAGTCATTGTTTTGAAAATCTGGCAGCAGCAACAATTGATCGATAATTATATTAAAACCCCTTATTTTGAAGCTAAATTTAAAGATCCGGCGGGCCATATTTTTGCGCGTAAGCTTAAGGATGATGCGCAAAAACAAGCGGCCCGCTTTGCCGACGAAACAAGTGGCCAGGCTGATGTGGCACAGTACACAAAAAGTCCAGTGACCAATATCAAACGGGAACACAAAACGCAGGCACCGGGAGCATTACTTGATCTAGCTAAGTTAGGCTCACTTTTAGCGCAACAAGGCTTTAATTCTAAAGAAGTGCTGGCGACTTATCAAAAAATGTACGAGGCGGAAATTGTTTCCTATCCGCGGACCGAAGACCGCAAAATTACTCAAGAGCAGTACAATGAACTTTTGCCAGTGGTGGATACGATCGCCACTGTTGTTGGGGTCGATCCGCAGTTGTTGACGCACCGCGTGTTACGCAGCAAGCACCGCGCTAGTTCGGCGGCCCATGGTGCCAACCGACCAGGCATCAAAGTCCCCAAATCGATGGCCGAACTAGCTAAATATGGTCCTAGCGCCCAAGCCATCTACAAAACGTTAGCGGCGAATTATTTAGCAATTTTAGGTGAAGACTATGAATTTGATCGAATTACCGCTGAACTACAATTATATCCTGATTTTAAAACGGGCTTTAATGTGCCGGTTAAATTGAATTATCGAGCTATTTTTGATGATACTGAGCAGGTAGCAACCGAAGTTAAATCACCTAGTGCAGTTGTTGGGCCCGATGCTGCACCGTTTATGTATCAAGGGGCCAACCCTAAACCGACGCGGCCAAGTGCTGATTGGATCGGTAAGTTCTTAGAAAAGCATAATATCGGGACTGGGGCCACGCGACTTAGCGTGCAAGCGCAGTTGATCAGCGGCAAAAATGCCTTTATCAATGAAAAACGTGGCTTTTATACATTAACGCAACCAGGTACGATTGCGGCGGTGCTCGTCCGGAATACTTGGATCGGCTCGCCTAGCATCACCAAACAGCTTTTTGATCACATGGATGCGGTTGGTAAGTTAAATGAAGCGCCAGCGGTCGTGATCGATTCAGCAACTAAAGTAATTGCACACGATTTACCGCTGATCTTAAATAACAGCCAGAAACTTGCACAGTTTGTGGGCAAGCAGTCAGCGGCGCGCACCACTAAAAAATATAAGCCTAAACCCAAAGCGCAAGGACAATATCAAGACGGTTCGACCGTTGAATTTAATTCAACCTGGAGTGGCCATAAATTTAGTGCAGAAGAGATCCGCAGCTTGCTGCATGGCGATGTGATCTCCTTTAATGCCACCAGTAAGTACGGCAAGACGTATACTGCCACTGGATCTTTAAAGCAACAAACGTTCAAAGGCAAAAAGTTTTGGGGGTTCAAGGCAGATTTTGGAAAGTAACGGATCACATTTAAACAACGCCTTTTTTTCGGTCAGAGCTTACTTAGGGCTGACCCTAATTATTATTGAGAACCGTTCTCAATGGCTACTTTAACTGGTATAATAAAGCTAATTTTGATGTTTGTGAAGGGAGCTTGACCATGGCGACACTTGATTTGCAACAAACAGTTTACGAATTAGTAACGGCACACCCAGAAGTGGCCGAGGTTTTATATGAAATTGGTTTGAAAGATATTCAGAATCCAGCGATCCTCAACACGATGGGCCGCTTTATGACGATCCCCAAAGGGGCAGCGATGAAAAAAGTCCCATTGGCGCAAATCGTGGCCAAGTTGGAAGCTAGAGGATTTGAGGTGATCAATGATGCCGGATAATGAACATAATAGCGTTTATCGTCAGAAAAAAATTGTCGAAATTTTGAAAATGTTACATGCTGGTGGTAGCTTTGATGAAGCTAAGCAGATTTTTGACAGCACATTTTCCAGTGTGGATGTTTCTGAGATCACTTCGGCTGAGCGTGAATTAATTGGGAGCGGCTTGAACCCAATGGAAATTCAACGGCTTTGTAATGTCCATGCTGCGGTGTTTAAAGGTTCAATCAATCCTGGTTCTGGCGACAGCGTCGAGGAAGTCCCTGGGCATCCAGTTGCCGTGATCAAGCTAGAAAATACGGTCATCACATCATTACTAGATGACGAATTGGTGCCAGTCTTGAAGAAGTGGCAACAATCTAGTGATGACGCGACACCATCACCGCGTGATCAAGAATATTTGCAGCGAATGAAAACGGCACTGGCTGATTTGCGGACCATCGATAAGCATTATGCCCGTAAAGAAAATCTGTTGTTCCCAATTATGGATCGTTACGGGATCACCGCACCGCCTAAGGTTATGTGGGGCGTGGATGATGATATTCGTGGCTGGATCAAGGATGCTATTCGTTTAGTGAATGCAGAACCGACCCCGGCTAAATATGATATTGAAACCGCCATTGAGAAGGCCAAAAAAGATATCGAAGAAATGATTTTCAAGGAAGAACAGATTTTGTTGCCTATGGTGGCAGAAGTCTTCACCCCCGATGATTGGGCGTTGATCCAAAGCGAAAGTGCTGATATTGGGTACACGCTGATTCCGGAGCCATTACCATGGCAGCCTTCTGAACGTGATTATGCAGAAGCGGCTAAACGTAAACCATCTAAAATGGCGCAGGAGTTAAATGCAATGGCGCAATCGATGGCTGATGAACAAGATTTAAAGGCGCGGGCACGGCCGACAACACCAGCCACTGCTACGGAAGATGCTGAATCGCTGATCCCCGATGATCTTAAGGCTAAGCAGGACGATCCTGCTGCATTAGCTGCGTTACCGTTGCACTTACGAGCAGAAATGGGTCAAGTCAAGGCAGAAAAGCCGGCTAAAGAAGATGCGCGAGCGCAGATCAACGTTAATATTAGCCAGCCACCAGCAGAGAAAAAAGAAATGCCTGAATTTGTTAAGCAAATGTTAGCTGATGAAGCCGCTAAACCAGCTCATCAACGGCGGCCACGAATCACCGAATCGCATTTAGAAATTGGGGCGGATAATCACGCCACGATCGTGATGCCAACCGGTGATTTAGATTTAAGTCAATTAACCGCACTGTTTGGCGTTTTACCAGTCGATATTACCTTTGTCGATGCTAACGATATTGTCCGTTGGTTCTCCGATAATGGCGATCGTATTTTCCCACGGACGCGTGCAGTTATTGGCCGCGCCGTAGTCAATTGCCATCCACCGAAGAGTATGGGTAAGGTCCAAGTTATTCTGGACGATTTCCGTAGTGGTGCGCAAGATCACGCCGATTTCTGGATCAATCTGCACGGAACTAAAAAAGTTTATATTCGTTATTTTGCTGTGCGCAGTCCGAAAGGTGAATACTTAGGCTGTTTAGAGGTTTCACAAGATATCACTGAAATTCAGCAATTAACGGATGAAAAACGATTGTAATCAAAAAAAGCTGTTCGCATTTTATTGGTTCTTTCTAAAGTCTGACTATAAGCAGAGCTAGTTAGCTTCCATTCCGTCGCCAGTGGACGGAACGAGTGGCGTGTTGGCGAGCTAATTTTTCCTGGATAAAACCAAAAGCGGATGGAAAAATGGATCTCGCCAGCCACGCATAGTTCTAAATGGCACAAATCGCCATCAAGAACTATCGACACATCTGGTCCACTGGCGCCTCCATTCCAGCAGGCAATGGTTGAACGTTCGGTTATTGATTATTTAAGCAGCAAAGTTTAGTGGCAGTTAGAACGTAAAATGCCGGCAAAACAGTTTAAAGGCTGTTTTGCCGGCATTTTTATGCACATATAACCTACTTTAAAACTTCGAATCACTAATCACTGCCGATTAATCCTAATTGAACTAGCTAAGACAATTAAATAGTGTTCTAACATTGCCAAGGTGAAATGGAGGCGCTGGCGTATCACTGTCGCCCATTTCTAACAACTAAATTAACAAGTATCAGAACTAGTACTTATTCACTAAATAGAGCCTGCTTCCCGTTGTCGATTGAACTAAGGCGGAAACCGCCAAGTTCAAGTCGCACGCGTTCCATACGCCAGCGCCGGAATGGCACTAAACTAAATCTGTTTACGAGTTAATATGACAGCCATGCTTCGGAAAGAACCATTTTATTGCGAACAGCTTTATTTTTGTCGTTTAAGTAATCGGCGCGTTAATTTTTCCAAATCAACACGGGCGCGTGTATCAGGTAAAGTTTGAATATCTAATAGTGCTTGGTCAGTGAGCTCATTGGCCATAGTTTGCGCTTGAGCGACGCCGCCGCTATCGACGACTAATTGTTGCAGCTCCTGCAATTCGGCGGCAGTCAAGCGCTCCTGCTTACTGAGGAAGGCTTTAGCGGCTTTGGGTTGTGTTTCTAGCGTGAATAATAGCGGTAGTGTATAAATACCTTGCTGAATATCCTGTAAAATTGGTTTACGAATGGCATCTTGAGTGCCGGTGTAATCCAAAATATCATCCAAGATTTGGTAAGCTAAACCGAGCGAGCGACCAATTTGTTCACCGGTTTCAACGATGATTTCGTCGGCGTGAGCTAATTTAGCACCTTGTGCACAAGCTAAGGCGAATAATTTAGCGGTTTTACCTTCGATTTCCTGCAAATACTGAGCGACGGTTTCATTTAGCTGATAATTCAGATTATACTGATCAAGTTCGCCAGATAAAATACCGTGCATTGCTTTAACGTTAGTGTCGATATCTTCGAAGCTTTCTGCTGAACGCAAGACTTGGTCAAAATAGAGCGTAAACAGCAAGTCGCCAGCATAAACGGCGTTGCGATTGCCAAGGCCAGTTTGTAAAGTTGGCGTATGGCGGCGTTCAGTTGCTTGATCGATCACATCATCATGGATCAATGTGGCGAGATGTAAGAGCTCAATGGCTGCCGCGCCAGCTTTTAAGCGTGCTGGATCGGGTGTTGCACCAAATTCGCTAAACAGATAAAAAAGCCCAGCGCGGACTAATTTACCCCCATTTTGAATCAAAGCCTGCACACGCTGATTAACGGCGGGTTGCTTGATTTGGGCAGCCTCAAGTAAATAAGGCGTCAGCGGAGTTAGTTTTTCTTGAATGTGGGGGAAGTCATCCCAAATATGAAGCGTCATAGGCTACCTCTTGTTCTAGTGATTGAATTTGGCGATCTCGCCAGTGAATTGCTCAGCTAGCGGCATGAAAACCGCGCTGAACATCCGCTCGAGATCTTTTTGGGTGGTTTTAGTATCGGTGGCTAGTTCGCCGGATTTTTCCCAAGCGTCCTTGCGCATCGTTGCTAATAAGCCACCTTTAATGTGATTTAAATGTTTGGCTAGTTTTGAACCGTCTGTCGTATATTTACGCAGAAAATAATAGAAAATCTCGTGGAAAGTGTTGTCCAGATCCCAGAAGAAAGTATTCCGTAAAATACGATCATTCATGACTTGACCGAATAATTGCTCACCAACGATCTCGTTAGTAGCAAAAGCTGCAGCCGAAGAAATCACGGCTTTTACTTCATGATTGTCGGATAAATAACGACTAAATTGTTCTAATTCAGCATCCGGCAACTTGAAACCGACTGTTTTTTCGCGCTCTGCGGCTGACATTTCAGTTAATTGACCGACGAACTTAGGCGCGATTTTCTGGCTATCGGTGATCAAGTCGGCAACCATTTCTTCTAGTAGCGCTTGATTTTTAGCCAAATAAATCTTAACCTGCGCCCAGATCTTATCAAATGCGCCGGTAAAATCATTGAAAAGCTCATCCGTTGTGGTGACTAGCTCGCGTTCAACAGTTGCTTTTTCGGTGTGCGCTTCAAATTGTACCACTAATGGTAGCGCAAAGGTATCATCACCTGCAATTACGCCCTCAGTTTGTCGCTGCTTTGCGGTGTAGTCGCGTAATTCTTGTAGATCGAGCAAACCAAGTGGTGCAACGGTTAATTCGGAATTAGTCGCCATCATTTGCAAAGCAAAAGGTGTGGCTGCATCTTGATTTTGCGTGAATGATTTCAAAGTCGTTAATAAGGTTGAACGATTTTTCAATGGGTCTTCTGGATCAGCATAAAAGCCTGAAGTGTAAATCGGTGTATTTTCATATTTTGCGTTTAATTTTGCTTGAATATCCATCTGATCAGTCCTTCTGTAGGTTACCAACCAATGCGCTGGTCAGCAACTTAGATTATTTTACGCTTGCGATTGGTGCGCCGTCAAAAATTCTTCACCGGCAGCGGTTAAACTGGCGTTACGTAGATCAATACTGGCAACGGGCTTATTAGTACTATCCTCAACGAAAGCATCCGCCAATAGTTTTTCTTGTACCGCATAATGCGTCGTTTGATAAAGCATTGATTCCGGGTTGATACTGCGGGCTTCGCGAAAACGGTGGTGCGAGACATCGGTTAAAATACCGATCAATTCTTCGGTGCGACTGACATTATGAGCCATAAAGGGACCTACTTTCTATAATTAGCGATTTTTTTGATCAACGGCGACGGTGGCGTAGGAAAGTGAAGAAGTGCAGCAAACTGGCAAGTAGAATATAGAAAATCAGAACAAAGGTAGCGTAGATGATCCAGAATTGTCCGCCGGCAAATACGCCAAAAATCAATTGCTGTAATCCCATTGTTACTAGTGCCATTACGGCGATCATGCAGAATAATTGTATGTATCGTTTCACAGTATTGTCATCCTTTTTTTGTTTAGTTGCGAGTTTGGCACCCCAATGTTCACAAAGAGCGAGCTTGTTTGGATCAGGCTGTTTTTGTTTCCAAGTTCCAGTACCAACAATTTCGGTGACTTTAATTAGTCCAGCGCCGGTCATTGCGCGATCAATTATTTTGAACGTATCATCAGTGATACCAACAAAAAAGTTTTCTAAACTCGATTGAAAACAAGTCGTGATCGACAAATAATGCTTATCTTTGAATTGTGCTGGGAGGGTATCAGCCGCTTTAGTCATGCGGACCATACGTGGACGCATACAATCTAAGAAATTCTTCATAACTCCAGATAGGCTACCCCAATAAGTTGGTGCAGCGATGATCCAGATGTCATTTTCTTGTAGTTTCTTTTCTAATTGATCTAAAACAGGATTGGGCTGGCCGGTATCTGGTTTGATCGTATAATCAGCTAAGTAAAGCAACTCATATTCGGCGGCTTGCGGTAGACCCTTGGCGGTGGCGGCTAAATATTGTGCAGTCAGGCCGTCTTTTTTATGCGCACCTAAGATCCCTAAAACTTTCACAGTAACTATTTCCTCCTTGCACTTTACATTTTGGTAGAGCGCCTAAATTATGTAAAAATCTATATACCGCAGCATATAGTCAATAACTTCTATCATAATAATTCTGGTGGTTAGATGCCATTAGGGTTTTACCCAAAAAATCAGCTAGAAGTCGATCAAGCCATGATGTAACGCATAATGAACTAGATCGACACGATTTTTGAAGCCAAGCTTGCGGTTGATGCTGGCTTTATGCGCCTCGACGGTTTTAATTGAAATATATAATTTTTTTGCAATCTCTTTATTTGAATAGCCTAACGCGATCAAAGGCAAAACTTCACGCTCACGGCTAGAAAGGTCTGAATATCCCTCAATTTTAAGGTTGACGTCGTTGTCTTTGGAATTAATTTCTGCTACATCAGTTTTGGTTAAAATGATATTTTGATCAACATAAGTTTGGTGATTGACAACGGCTTTTAACGCACTCAATAGTTCAGTGTCCGGTGAACTTTTCAGCACATAAGAATCAGCACCATTTTGCATGGCGCGATCAATGTAATCTTGTTCTTCGTGCATTGAAAGAATGACGATCCTGACTTTTGGAAAACGATCATGGATCCGTTGTGTGGTGATCAAACCATTTTCGCCTGGTGGCATATTTAAATCAAGTACGATCAAATCAACTCCAGCACGTTCTACTTCCAAGTAAGCTTCATTACCACTAGCTGCTTGAGCAACGACTTGAAAATTTGGTTGCTGGTTGATGAGAAATGACAGGCCACTGCGCACGATGGCATGATCATCGGCGATCAATACTTTATACAAGCGCGGTCCCTCCTGTTCAATAATAAGGTACAGTTTCAAGGTTGAAACTGCTATTTTCCCTGACGGATGCGACTTTCTATCAGGCTGATTACGCGAAAGTTGGACATCCGTTCAATAATTTGTAATGAGTTAAGCAATCGGAAAGGTGGCAGTGACAGTGGTGCCGCTGCCTTTTTCTGATTTGATTTGGAAGGTGCCATGTAGGGATTTAACGCGTTCATTCATATTCAGCAAGCCCAATGAATGGCCATTGAAGCTGACGTGCTGCTTAACGTCAAAGCCACTACCATCGTCGATCACTTCTAGGCTGATCTCATGTTCATGTGCCACTAGGAATAAATTGATTTCATTAGCTTCGGCATGTTTGATTGCGTTAGTCATCGCTTCTTGCGCGATTCGGTAAAGCACGGTCTGCACATCTTCGGATAATTTAAGCTCCGCCGTATCGCGGGCGACTACCGTAATATCAATACCAGTATTTTCCTCTAGCCGCTTGGCTAACGCTTTTAGCGCTGCTGACAGGCCAAAACTATCGAGTACCGATGGTCGGATATCCAGCGCCATACCTTTGATTTCTTGCAAGGTGGCGTAAAGCTGGCTTTCGATCAATTTAGTTTGCCGGGCAAAGGCTTCTGGATCAGCTTGGCTAACTGTTGTTTCCAAATGGCGAACACCCATGATCGATGAATAAACACCTTGGGCAATGCTATCGTGCAAATCTTGGGACAGACGTTTACGTTCTTCCTCATGGGCACGGTTGACGTATTGGACGAGCTTGCGTTGTTGGGCTAACTGATCGACTCGTTGCATTAAATCGTTGCTTTTCAAAGTTAACGAGTAAACATTTTGTGCCGTATCCAACTCAGAATAAACTAGGAAAAATGATAACGGGTGCCCATTTTTGACTGGTAAAGTGAACGGTATTGCCGTTTTGGCCATGTCTAAAACGACACAATTAAAACAATCGTTAGTATCGGAATGTTGCTGCCTAACGACACTGTTCATTAATTTAGTAATATAAGCGGTACTCAGTTCGTAGTCGGCTTGCAGCGTTTGGGCTGCGTGGTTGCTTACTAGTAGCTGATCATCGCGAAAAATGAAAATCGCATCTGGCGTTTCATTAAAATTTTTTTCGACCCAACTAACAGATTCTAACAAGGGTGATCACCTCTACTTCACAAATAAGGTCGTTTATTAGTCTAATGCGCTAATAAACTTTATTAGTTACTATAATAGCAGAATTAAGAAGCGCTTTCAGGTATTTCAACCTGAGCCTAATTAAATATACAGATAAAATTGTACAAAAAAAGTGACAAGGAAATCCTTGTCACGTGATGAATCGTGATTTACTGGAATCGTTGTAAATATTCCTGCAACACGTGACCGGAGTGAGCAGTGATGGTTTGTTGGTGCCGATAACCGGCAAGTAAAACCCCAATGACAAGCTGATTTTGATCAAAAATCGGAATCGCAACTGCACTGGTTAAATGTTCGATCATGGTGATCGGTTGTGACATATAACCGGCGTATTGATGGTGGGCTAAATCATTTTCAGCAAAAGGCTCGCCGGTACGAATTACTAGGCCGGCGATACCGATTCCGCTACGCAAAATTATTTTGCGAAAGCGCTGGCTCGTGTTACCTGCGGCATAACGCCAATGGATTTTACGCCAACTAGTGTCATCCTGCAACGCAACGCCAACAAAATCGAAATCTTCTTGCTGATAGATCATCCGCACTAAATCATGATAAGCGATATTTTTGGCGAGCTTTTCGTCACCCATATCAGTGTCACTCCTCTCTGAGTATAGCATAATCAGGTCGTGTTTTTACGCTAGAATTAGATTTTAATCACATAGATGTTGAAAAAGACGGTTTAAATTTATAAAATATGTTATTTTTCAGTTTCTAAAAATTGTTTGTAATGGTCGTAATCTTCGCGGACAGGCTGAATTTGTTGTTCTAGTTCTTCAATTGCTTCATCCTGTTCCAGCGTCCGGAGATCCGCGCGTTGACTGGCGATTTCATTTTCTAAAAGGGTCCGGTGAATCCGTAGATCCATCAATGCAATGTTAAGCAGTTTTTGAAAATCAGCTGGCGACATATCGTCTTTACTAAGCATGGGTTCATTTCCTCTATTTCATAAAATGGCATTACTGGTCACTTATGGCGTCAAAAATAGGTGACAATTATTGTTCTGGATTTTGATTTAAATTTATCAGGCCGGCGCTATCGGGAACCAGTAAGGGTTGGCAATCGGCTTGGTTAATGATAAAAGTTTGTAAGCGTCGTTGGCCACTCGTTAAAAAGTGGCGCACGGTGGCGTGGTCAATGTAAAAATGGGCCAATGTATAATGCGCCTGAACCGGCGTTTGAATAAAGCGGCGTGTTTTTTCGGCTAACTGTTCGAGCACCGCCACCGGCAAGTAAGGATAATCAGTTGCTAACATCAAATAACTCCGGCACATTGGATGCTGCGCGGTGACTGCAAATAAGCCACCTAACGGACCGCAATCAAGAAATTCTGGTTGATCGACACACACTTGAACTTGTGGCGTTTCAGCAAATAATTTGCGCAGTGCATTTACATTATCACGGTTAGCGGCGATAAAGACTTTAGCGGTCAGCGGCAATAATTTTTGGACGGCTAAGACAACGTTGGGTTGTGTTTGCTGCGGTAAGATTGTCAAGGCTTTATCATGGCCAAAGCGCCGTGAACGGCCACCAGCTAACACAATACCTAGTGGCTTATTCTGCGGCATTATAGGTGAAGTGGCCGCTTTTACCGCCATCTTTTTCCAATAAATGAACAGCGTTGATCACCATGCCCCGATCGATCGCTTTGCACATATCGTAGATCGTCAACAGGCTAATTTGGCAAGCAGTCAGCGCTTCGATCTCCACACCGGTGACGTGCTTAGTTTTAACGGTGACCACGGCGGTGATCGTGTCGTGATCATTGTCGCTAAAGTGAATATCGACGCCAGTCAGCGGAATCAAATGGCACATCGGAATGAGATTACTGGTTTGTTTAGCCGCCATAATACCAGCAACTTGGGCAACTGCCAATACGTCACCTTTTTTCATAG
Organism: Loigolactobacillus zhaoyuanensis; assembly: GCF_003946385.1. Taxonomy (GTDB): domain Bacteria; phylum Bacillota; class Bacilli; order Lactobacillales; family Lactobacillaceae; genus Loigolactobacillus; species Loigolactobacillus zhaoyuanensis. The sequence goes on along the minus strand of NZ_RHOE01000011.1, from coordinate 3,588 downwards.
TGCCAGCATGGATCCGGGTCAGTGTTTCGGGGTGCATTGTGATCTGGCCCGTTGCTTTCGCAGTACGTGCGGTAACTTCTTTGGCGGTCACATCCACCATTTTTGCACGATTTTGGTCATTAAAATGAGTTAGTTCAGCCATTAGATCCCTGCTTTCTGTAAATAAGCTGTGAACCAAGCTTGACGTAGTGCGGCAGTACTGAAGTCCAAGCAACCGCTGAATTCTGGCGGGGTCAGACTGGCGTAGGCCACAACTTGAGTGAGCTTGGCAAAATTACTAGGCCGTTCGCCGGAATGAACCAGCACTAGTTTTGGATAAGCGGCGGTTTTAAAGCCTTCCAGCAAGCAAAATTGTTCTGGCTTAGCATAGGTTGCGATCAGCTGCGCCGCATTAGGTAGCTGTGGCACTTGCTGGCGCACCATAACGGCTTGATTGGTGGCTAATAAAACGGTTTGAGCGCCGCTGGTGGCAAATGTCGCCGTATCGGTACCCGGCTGATCCATTTGGGCTCGGTGCGCATCATGTTTTAAAACGCAAACGGGGACGTTTAATTGCTTTAAAATCGTTAGAAAATCATTGATCGTCGTGGTTTTACCACTTTTTTTAAAGCCGACTACTTGTAAGGGAGCAACCATGTTTCCACCTCGGCGTTTAATGGCAACGGATCATGGCTGTGCGGAATCTTGAATAAGCAAGTTGTCGATTGCAAATTGCCTAGATCGCCAGAAACGTCGCTACCATTCAGTTGAACTTGATATTGGCCGTCGATAAGTTGATAGGTGCCACGTAGAATTTTATCGTAGCCGTTAGTTTTAGGGTAAATGCGGGTCAAAGTTGCGTTAACTTTTTGGCAGCGCGATGTTTGACCAACGAAGCGACGCAAAATTGGTTCGGCAAAGAGATAAAAACCAGTGTAGCATGCACCAGGGTTACCGGACAAGGCGATGATCAGCGTACCTTGATCGACAAAAGCAGTGGTCACACTGCCGGGCCGCATTTTCAGCTTGTTAAATAATAGTTGATCGGAATCGCGTGCCGTGGTGGCTAAATAATCGAAGTCGCCCACCGAAACGCCGCCGTCAGTAATGACTAAATCGTTAGTTGCCTTTAAACGCTCCAGATTAGCTTGCAGTAATTGGTAATCATCCACTAATTGAACGGTTTCAGTGACAATAGCGCCATTTTCAGCCACTAAGTTGGCGATCAACGGGCCATTACTATTGAAAATTTTCCCTGGTTGTGGTGTATCGCCAGGGTGCAATAATTCAGTGCCAGTGGTGATGATCGCGACGCGTGGTTGCCGATAAACTTGGACTTCAGTTGCGCCAAAGGCCGTTAACAGGCCAAGGCCACCAGGGTTTAATTCGGTACCGGCGGCGATCAATAAATCGCCAGTTTTAAATTCAGCGCCAGCCGGTGTGATGTTGTCACGATTAGCGCTGACCATGATTTTAACTTGTTCTGGCTGGTCGGGAACGCTGCGGGTTTGCTCCAACATGATCACTTTAGCGGCATTATCAGGAACAAAGGCGCCAGTCATGATCCGTGCCGTTTCATTTTCGCCTAATTCATGGTCGAAGGTAGCGCCGGCTTGAATTTCGCCGACCACGTGAAATTCTTTTGGAAAATCATGGTCATCAGCGTCACGAATAGCGTAGCCGTCGTAGCCAGAACGCCGAAAATTAGGATAGTCATATGCGGCTAAAGCATCTACTGCCAAAATGCGATGGTTAGCGGCAGTGAGTGAAATCGTTTCGATTTGTTGCGGGATATCTAGCGCAGCTAATTTAGCTTGCGCTTCTTCAATGGTGATCGGTTTACGCCGTTCTAACATAAAAAGGGCCTACTTTCGTCTTTCAAATAATAGATGATTTAGTTCGGGTAAAATCAGTTGTTGCAAGGCAGTCTGACAGGCGTTGGTCGAGCCAGGAAGTACGAAACAAAGTTGTTCGCGAACATTAAAGCCAGCCAGCGCGCGTGATGCTAAAGCGTGGGTACCAATTTCCGTAAAGCTGATTTGCCGAAATTGTTCGCCAAAGCCAGGGATCGTCACTGGTAATAGTGGTTCTAACGCGGTGAACGTCACATCACGGCGGGCAATACCCGTTCCACCATTGGTGATGATCAAGTCCGGCGCAGTTTGTTCGAGCTTGAGAAAGGCGCTTTGGATCGCCACAATGTCGTCCGGTACAACTAGTCGCTGGCTGACGTCAACGTCGGCGGTAGCTAGCGCAGTGGCAATCGTTTGGCCACTTTTGTCGTTATCTAAGTTACGCGTATCGCTAATAGTTAAAATTGCTGCCGTCGTCATTGCGGTTGACCTTCTTTCTGGATCGGTGCTTTGAATAATTGCCACAGTGCCCGGAAATGTTGTTGGGCTTGGTGCTCATCAAGTTGATAAAGTTGAACTTTACCAGTTTTAAAATAACTGGCCGACGCATGATGCCAATTGAACGTCACCATACTTGGTGCAACCTGATAAGCAACTCGGTTAGCGTCAAGAATTGCGGTTACCTCAGTAATACTCCGCGTTTGCGGCAAATAAACTGACCAAGCGTCACTGCCGCATAAGCGCCGGAGAATAGTTTTAGCATCTAGCGTAATTGACACTTGCTCATGCTGACAAACGGGACAATCTGGTCGCTTTTTGACTTTAAAGTTTTGTTGCGCTGGCGGCCAGCAACTGACCGTAGTTAATTGGTCCAACGCGCCAGCAGCGCTAACAATGTAGCGCATAGCCAGGGACACTTGTAGGCTGGAGACTAGCGGAATCAATGGCGTTGCCACACCAAGAATGTCGCAGTCGCGCTCTTTTAATTTAGTTAATTCGGGAAAGACGCAATTAAGGCACGGTCCCTGACTGGGGTTCAGGAGCATTAGTTGCCCAGAAACGCCGGCACAAGCTGCAAAAATAAAGGGAAAACGTCGATTAAGCGCTAGCCGGTTCAGTAGGTCGCGGACACTAAAATTATCGCTACAATCCAGTACCAATGTTAATGGATCCATTTGGGCGAGTAGCTCGGGCCGCAGTTCCACAGGAAAGACGTCAATATGAACTTCATGATTGATCTGGCGTAATTTGGCCGCCGCGGCGTCGACTTTAAATAGTTCATTAGCGGCGTCAGCTTCAGTGAATAAACTTTGCCGTTGCAAATTAGTTTCACTGACCGTATCGGGATCAACCAAATAAAGGGTGCCGACACCCGCACGTACCAATTGTTCAGCGGCGTAAGTTCCTAATGCGCCACAGCCGACGATCAAAATCGTGCTAGCACTAATTTTGGCTTGGCCGGCGGCACCAATTTGCTTGACGCGCATTTGTCGATCATAACGTTGCATGGTAACCACCTCCGCGTTTGGTTTTGGGTCATGATCGTTCAATGAAATCAGGTGTGAGTGATTATCACAACACAAGTCACTGCTATATTCTAAAAATAACCCAAATTGCAAGAACAAATTAGCCACACGATAAATCCTATTAAATCAGTATTTTCATTAATATTCATATTTTATGGATTTAACTTAACCGGCGGAAGCAGCAGAGAAAAGCTCTTTGGGTGTTTGATAGCCAGTTTGCCGGCGCGGTA
>NZ_RHOE01000109.1 GCF_003946385.1 Loigolactobacillus zhaoyuanensis | reverse complement strand
TGATCTGGTACTTTCTAGCAATCAATACAATCCCTAACGAAGAAGTGAGATAGTCTTGAACCACCTGCAGTTTAAACTGCTTAGTATATTTAGTCATAGTAAAACCCCCGGTATTGGATTCTGGTCCAATACCGGGGGTTCACTTCAACAACCAGATAAGCGGTTGTTGCTACTTTTTTGCTTGCTTTTTAATCTGCTTTACTATTTATAGAGTGGTCCACGGTTGAGCTTGCGTTCATTAACTTGTTCGATAGCTAATGGTAAAACCGTAACCTTAGGCCGCTGAATATACTCAGCAAAACTTTTTGGCCAGGTAAGTAAGCGGTGGCCTAAGGTTCTAGCTGATCTTGGTCGGACTGATTCTGTTTTAAGCATGACAAGACCTCCCACTGGTTGCTGTTAGTGTATGCTCCGACAAACGAAGCCAGAAATAGGATTAGTTGTCTAAAGTCAGCTTACTAAAGATTGCGGTCTGACTTTTCGCGGGTCGTTTCGGTTTTTTCACTGATTTTATCTTTTGCATCAGCTAATTTTTCTTTGGCTTTACCTAATGCATTTTGTGCCTTACCTTTAATTTCACGTGTTTTGTCATTAGTTATTTTACCGGCTGCTTCGTTGGCTTTACCCTTAGCTTGTGTTTTTGCGCTGTCTAAATGATCTTGATTATTATTCATATGATAGCCTCCTTGTATATTGTGATATTGCTTATAATTAGTATAACTTCAGTGTGAATGAAAAGGCAAAATAAATGCAGCGTTAAATGAATCTACGTGGCACTTATTTATTGACTAAATTTAGTTTCACTAGGGGAAAATTCAAATTCTGTTCGCTGAAAATTCATAGGTTTTTGCTATGTTAAGTATAATAAAAACAGATTAGGGGCATAATTAATGATCAGAAAAAAGGAAATCACACGGGAAAAAATGTTGACCATTGCTTATGATTTGGTGGTCACGCAGGGCTTTACCAATTTTACAGCCCGTAAAGTGGCACAGGCAATTGATTGTTCGACCCAGCCGCTATATCAAGAATTTGGTTCAATGGCTAACTTGAAACACGCTATATTAGTGAAATTGCAGCACTATTTGATTCATGAAGTGTATAACCAAGTGGTGACAGGTGATCGACTGTTGGATATTGCCTTAGATTATATTCAGTTTGCGGAACAGAATCCCAAGCTTTATCGCGCGGTATTTATTGAGGATCATTTTGGGGTCAATGCCATGCAGAATTTTACTTATCGTTATGGGCGTCAAGTCATGGCAGATTATGCGCCGGCACAGCGACTTTCAAAAGCTGCTGGTGAAAATGTGATCACTGGTATGTGGATCATCGCTCAGGGCATTGCATCACTGGTATCTGCCGGGTTTATTAATATTAGTGAGAAGCAGACCGTCAATTTGTTGCGGGCTGCATTATATGATTTTATTCATAATGATCGACTTGAAGACGGCATGATCACCGTGAATTCCTTTGAAAAATTAGATCAATTAACGAAAATATAAAAAGAGCTGCCAAAGCGGCAACTCTTTTGTACGTACAACTAATATTATCAAGAATAGATGACGGACAGCATAAGTAATGCAGCACGCTATAGATTTTCAGACTTTTCAACTAAACTTTTAGCAAAAGCCTCGAGATGTTCAATATCTTCTTCTTCAGCCTCAAGGTCAACTTTAACGATGTCAGCGCCCTTAGTTGCACCAGTCTTTTCAAAAGCATCGGCAAAATCATCAACTGATTTGCCGAAACTGTCGTCATAAAATGTATCGCCGGAACCGCAAACACCGTAAATTTTACCGCTTAAATCTTCATCTTGTAAATCTTCATAGAAATCAACGGCTTCATCAGGTAGTTCACCATCACCATATGTATAAGTAACCACAATACAGATATCAACGTCGGCAAAGTCCTCGGTGTCAGCTTGTGAGATCTCGCTACTGTCAACATCAACGCCCAAGTTTTCCAAAGCTTCAGAAACAATGTCGGCAATTTCTTCGTTATTACCAGTCATACTTGCATAAATTATTTTAGCGCTAGCCATTTGATCGCTCCTTCAACTTAATATATTCCATTAACAAAAATATGGCGTTCACCAATCAAAAAAAGCCTGGACGTCTATTTATTTGTTTGGATCAATCCAGATTGATTATAGCAAATATTTCTGCAGATGAAAATGTTCAGCGCGAATTAGTTCTGTTAGGACAGCTTATAATTTCGTGTTAAAATAAAAAGGACGCTGTTTTGTAGCGGGATCTTTTATTGAAGGCGGGACTAATATTGGTTAAAAAAAAGTCGCAGCAGCCGATACCCATGGGGCGGCGTAAGCGTAGTTGGCGGTTCATCTATTTATTGATCGCACAGCTTAAGACTTCAGGTATTAATGATGCGGCTGTTGTGGTGGCATTTTGGGAATTACTCTCGCTATTTCCGTTGATTATTTTTGCCGGAAACGTTGTGCCGTTATTACATATTGATGGACAAAATATTCTTGATTATGTGGTTACTGCAGTACCACCGCCGATCACCAAACAGATTTTACCAATTGCGCGTCATTTCGTACCTCACGGTAGTAGTGGTTTATTGTCGATTGGGGCGATTGGGACTTGGTGGGCTGGTAGTCGTGGGGTCAACGCCTTAAAACGGATGATGGATCGAACTTACGGTGTATTAGGTCAACAAAACGCCATTTTATTGCGGATGATTTCACTTTTTATGACGGTTCTATTGGCGATCGCGTTAGTGATGATCGTGGTTATTTTTAGTTTTGGTCAACAAGTTTTAGACTGGATCACACCGTTATTGAATATTCCGGTGAATTTACCGCATTTGTTCGGTACCTTAAAATGGCCGGTTACGGCAGTTGTCGTATTCTTAATGTTGATACTGATTTATTATTTATTACCTAATGTTAAATTGCGCTTACGTAGTGTTGTACCGGGTGCATTATTAACAACCGTGGGCTGGTTATTATTATCACAATTGTTTTCATTATATGTGCGCTACTTTGCCCAAACCGTTTTAAGCTACGGGACGATCGGATTTTTCATTGTTTTATTGCTTTGGTTGGATTTCTCGGCTTGGATCATGATGTTTGGTGCCATGATCAATGTGGTGGTGCAGTACACATTCTTTGGTGAGGTGGAACGTAACAACGGTCGAATGCAGCATATTCATGGGCGTAGAAAGACTGAAAATGCCATCGAAGAAAAAAATACGGTATAATGGATTTAAAATAATTGATCGATGCGCGTTCCGCCTAGCATTATTTTGGCGACGTTGCTCGAGGCTCTATTTGTATGACCAATGTTTGAGGAGGAGTATTCTAATGAAAGTTCGTAAAGCAATTATTCCAGCTGCTGGGCTAGGCACACGGTTACTGCCAGCAACGAAAGCAATGGCAAAGGAAATGTTGCCGATCGTCGATGTACCGACGATTCAGTTTTTGGTTGAAGAAGCTAAGGCAGCAGGAATTGAAGATATCCTGATCATCACTGGTAAGGGTAAGCGGCCGATCGAGGATCATTTTGACTCAGTGCCTGAATTAGAAATGGTGCTGAAGAATCGGCATAAAGATAAATTATTGCATTTGGTGGAAAGCACCACCAATATTGGTGTGCGCCTGTTTTTTGTGCGCCAATCGTATCCTAAAGGACTAGGGGATGCAGTTCGTCTAGCCCAAGATTTCGTCGCTGATGAACCCTTCGTAGTCATGCTAGGTGATGACATCACCCAATCTAAGGTTCCATTGACCAAACAACTAATGGATGATTACGCGAAGACTCATGCTTCGACGTTAGCAGTTGTTAAGGTCCCCCATGAAGAAGTTTCAAAGTATGGTGTGATCAAACCAACGGCGGAAACCGAAAAGGGTTTGTACAACGTGCAGAGTTTTGTTGAGAAGCCGCAACCTGATCAAGCACCTAGTGATCTGGCAATTATCGGTCGTTACCTCTTTACGCCAGAGATTTTCGATAGTTTGAATATTCAAGAACCAGACGCAGGTGGCGAAATTCAGCTAACCGATGCAATTGATCATATGAATAAAACTCAGCGTGTTTTTGCTCGCGAATTTACTGGCAAACGTTATGACACGGGTAATAAACTTGGTTATTTAACGACAAATATTGAATTTGGTTTACAGCATCCCGAAATCAAGGATAAATTGCGTGACTATATCATTAAGCTAGGTCATAAATTAAGCAAAGACTAATAAGCTAACAAAAAAGCCTGACCAGAATATTGAAGTGCAACACAAAAGTTAGACAAAAGTAAATATTTCTACGCTGCTAAGGTATGTTCTCGGTATTCACACGGGGACATACCTTTTGTTTTCAAGGAAATCCTTTGGTGATTAAACCAGTAAATATATTCCTCTGAGACTGTTTTAA
>NZ_RHOE01000108.1 GCF_003946385.1 Loigolactobacillus zhaoyuanensis | reverse complement strand
TAACTTTAGCCGTATCGAACTGGATTCAATATTATAATGTCACACGAATCAAAACAAAACTGGGTGGTAAGAGCCCGGTTAAATACCGTGTTCTTACCACCCAGAAAGTCGCTTAAAGTTTCGTCCAATATTTGGGGTTCACTTCACACTCCTATTTTCGACCTGACTATTCTTCAACTGGTGTAACTACTTTGGCCGCTATTTTCTGCGGCAAAATTTGGTTTAACACAATCGCTAATAAGGCACTGACCGCAATGGGCGAACTCAATAAATATTGAATCGTTTGCGGTGCTTCCTTAACTAGCTGACTGGGAACCAAAATCAAAGCCAATGTCATAATAATTGGAATTCCGAGAATATACAGATCACGTTCAGCGAAATGCCGTTGTCGGATAACTTGTAAGCCGCTCAACATGATCGTTGAACAAATAATTGCAAAAACCCCACCGATCACCGCCGCAGGAATCGCCGCCAGAAAGGCTGCTAATTTACCAACAAAGCTAAAGCCCATGAACCAGAGTCCAGCCGCGACAAACGCTTTTTTACTGGCAACACCAGTGATCGACACAACGCCAGCATTGGTTGAATACCCCGTCACCGGTGTTGCACCGGCTAAAGCGGCAATTAAACAGCTGATACCTTCGCCGATGATCCCACGGTTCCACTGCTTATCGGTCATCGGTCGTTCTAATACAGCACTCATTGCAAACCAAGTTCCTGAAGTTTCCGTCAATAGCACCGCATAAATAATGATCATAGTCAAAATCGCCGATAAAGAAAAATGAAAACCATAATCTGTGATCGCAAAATGTGGCATGCTAAACCAAGGCGCTGCCGCCACGGTTTTAAAAGAGAAACGGCCCATAGCAACGGCAATGATCGAGCCGCCCAACAAAGCAATAATGATCGAACTCGTTTTAAAAATTCGTTCTAGGCGCGGAAAACGTAAACTGATGGCAACACAAGTTACTAGAATAGTTGCTGTAAGAACCCCTAGCAAAACGTTTTGATTAAGATTCCCACTGGCATGAAAAATGTTATCGTTCAGTGCTGATGGAATTAGCGATAACCCCACTACCGTGATAATCGTGCCGCCAACCAGCGATGGCACCAATTTACGAATGATTTTTTGGAAATAGCCGGTCAAACCGAATAAAATAACCAATACAGCGCCAACTAATAACGAACCAAAAACTGTTGCTAGTCCATTCTTGCCGCCACCATTTGCTAGATAAATACCTGCGATGGCACCAATCGGTACAAATGACGGTCCTTGCGTCATTGGCATCTTCATGAAAAATTTGGTTTGTAAGATAGTCCCGATCCCCGCTGCAAAAAATGTCGCCTGGATCAAGCCCATTTTAGCATCCATACTCATCGCAAGTAATCCCGCAATAATAAACGGCGGCACGTATACGTCCATTGCTAATACATGTTGTAGTCCTAACATTGCTGCAGCACTAGTTCTCAACGGTTCATCAGGTCCAACGATCAAATTTTTATCACTCGCCACGACGTTTCCTCCATTATTCGGTTTTTATAGAATATTTACTTTAATCAAGTTTATTATTCGGTTTACATCAGTAATAACCGAATAACTAGGTTGAAAACATTATAGAGCGCCAAGTGAGAATATTCAAGCACCGTTTTGCATTTAATGTTCGGTTATTAATGATACGCCTTACTACAACTGACTTAGTTATGTTAATTATTTTATCTACTGGTCAATATTATTGTGGCAGTATTGATCTCGATATTGCCACTGAAGGAGCCAAAAATAAGCACAAAAAAACTGACTATCCAAAATAGTCAGTTTTTGACCGTTATTCTTCGATCAACAATGCAGTAACTCCTTTACCTGCTAAAATTCGCGCAGCATTATACGGATTTAGGCCTTTGCGGAAGGTAATATAAACTTTGCGATCTAGCGGAATCTCAGCTAAATTTTCGCGCAAGACACTAAGTGGTATGTTCTTCGTTGCTTCAACCGTTCCTGCCAGTGGTTTATCAGCTTCCCGAACATCCAAGAAAAAGGCCGTAGCAAAATCTGCAGCCGGAATATCCGCTAGCTTGATCGTGACGATCGTATTGTTCAATTGATTGATGGCAACGTAGCCAGCCGTGTTCACTGGATCACGCGTCATTGAATAAGGTGGCGAATACGGCAGCTCTAAATCAGGTAAATCAAATACCGTTAACTTTCCTGTGATCGCAGCAGAAATTTCACCGATCCGTTTATCTGCGCCACGTTCACCAACAGCCTGTGCACCCAGAATTTTCCCAGTTTCTGCTTCAAAAATTAATTTTAAGTTTAGTCGTTTCGCACCCGGGTAAAAATGAGCATGATCAAACGGTGTAATCAAGACTGTTTTATAATTAGTGATACCCGCTGCTTTCAACGCATTTTCAGTATAGCCGACTAAACTGATCGTCAAATCAAATATTTTTGCTACACCAGTGCCAATAAAGCCACGATAAGTCAGTGGTGCTCCGTTAATAATATCGGCCAACAAATGGCCTTGACGATTAGCCGCACTGGATAACATGCTTGGCACCGGTAAGCCCGTAATGTAACTTGTCGTCTGGATCACATCACCGATCGCATAAATATCTGGTATATTAGTCGCTAATTTTTCATCAACTATAATATGGTGGTTTTCGGCTAATTTGATTCCTGCCGCAGCAGCCAGTTCACTATTGGGCCTAACGCCAGTCGCAAAGATCAACAAGTCGGTTTCTAGGCTAGTTCCATTAGCGAGAATTATTTTCTGGCCAGCATCCTGAATTTCTGTGACCGTCTCATTTAGTAAAAGTCGAACGCCATTTCGCTGCAGTTCCGCGACCATAATCTCTGCCAATTCAGGATCATACGGATAAGCAACGGTGGGTAATTGATCGACCACGGTAACCGCCATCCCGAGCTGTCGGAAGTTCTCAGCAATTTCCAATCCAGCTGGACCAGCTCCAATAATAGTCGCTTGATGTGGCTTTTTAGTTTCAATAAAGCTTTTGATCGTCGCAGCATCAGTCACATTACGCAAGGCAAAACCGTTTTTAACGGTTTCACTGCCTTTGATCGGTGGCAGAATAGCACGCGCACCGATAGCAAGAACTAGCACATCATATTTTTCTTGATAAGTTGCTTGCGTGGCAAGATTCTTGATCGTAACTTGTTTAGTTGCCGAATCAATCGCGGTCACTTCATGGCGCACCAGCACATCAATATTATTTTTATTTTTCAGAATTTCTGGAGTACGCTCGATCAACGAATCTAGATCAGTGATAGTGTCACCTAGGTAATATGGTAGCGCACAACTGGCATAAGAAATGTGTGCACCCCGTTCGACTAATAAAATTTCAATATTTTCATCTAATCGCCGCAACCGCGTCGCAAATGATGGTCCACCGGCCACGCCGCCAATAACAATAACTTTCATGTTATTGCCTCCTCGTCTTATAAAATAGTGGTTGATCTGATTCCGTTAAAAAACAACTTTGCATAGCGTAAGTTTAGCATGAACTAGCACACTTCGGAAAGCGATTACATTTATATGCAAATCAATCTTTATCTGAATAACGAAAATGGTTACTCAAAACATTTATCCCAGTGACTATTGCTGCGATGATCAAGCCACTACCAAGTGCCACTAATAAGTGTTTGCCGCGCAACAGCAAAAGAAATAGTAACGCCACAATAGCAAATATAATTAGACCTATAGCAAGCAGTTTACCTGGTCTAACTTTCGGTTTATCTTCCATCGGCGCGCTAACCGTAACTGATAATCCAATCGTTGTCCAGCAGCCAACCATTAACGCTAAAAACAACATATTATCATAGGCAATCACCTGTCCGATAGGTTTTCCTTGAATAATCTGATAAGCTAGCACAAAAAGAATAAAACCATTTTCTACTAGAAAAGAAGTCCGTAAATTTTTTAAATTACGTACGATCAAGCGCTCATCAGTAATTTTTTTCATTTTTGTTTATCCTCCCAAAACACTTCATCCAGAGTCCGCCCAAATACATAACAGATATTCAAACATAACTTAAGCGATGGGTTATACGCAAACTTCTCAATCAAGCTTAAGGTTTGTCGTGTAATACCAACTTTTTCTGCCACCTCTTTTTGCGATAAATGCTGTGCTAAGCGAAATTGCCTGACTTTATTTTGTATATCGATCACCGCCTTTATAATATATATATATCCCTTATATGCAAATTATATATTACATTATTACTAAAAACAACTACTAAAAAAGCCCGCAGTTGCACTAGGCCCTGTCAAGTTGACAAATGAAATAATATAAAGTTGAATCTGTTTCTAAGCGGCTTCACTCCAGTATTCATCTGGGGTGAGGCCGTTTCTTTGTGCTGAGCGATTGTGGTGATTGAAATATTCGATTCCTTCCTCAACC
>NZ_RHOE01000107.1 GCF_003946385.1 Loigolactobacillus zhaoyuanensis | reverse complement strand
TGGTTGAGGAAGGAATCGAATATTTCAATCACCACAATCGCTCAGCACAAAGAAACGGCCTCACCCCAGATGAATACTGGAGTGAAGCCGCTTAGAAACAGATTCAACTTTATATTATTTCATTTGTCAACTTGACAGGGCCTAGTGCAGTGTACGGCTTTTTTAGTGCTTTGCATTGGGTATTAAAAAATCATCCATTTAGCAAACTTCAGTTGAAATACCGGAGTGTACTAATGGATGATTTTTTATTTAAAATCGATGTCGAAACCCTGCAAAAGATTGCGATGATATGATTTGGCGATCGTATCATCAGACTTAGGTAAGTGCTGCTGTACAAAAGTGGTCACATGTTCTAAACTGCTAGTTCGACCAGTGGGACTGTGCCAAATGCTTTGATCAATTGCAAAGTTAGTGTCACCAATTTTAGCCATTGTTTGGCGGTAAGTATCGATCATGTGATCTTCACTGAGAACCGAATGCCGTAATTCTTGCCAACGGGCCTTGACCTCGCTAGGAAAGCAGGCGAAAATGCGCTTAAACAATGGCGATTGAATTTTATTGAAGACTGGGTGGGGGTTCGATAATAATTTACCGTCGGCATCAATGTCAAAACTGATATCTAGATCAATTAGCGAAAATAACCAATGTTGACCATCATAAGTGAAGACGGTCGTGTTGTGGGCTACGTTGTCAAACGCATCAATGGCACCAACAAACAAAATATAGTCGATTAAATTGAGCGGATCAAAGTAGTCTTTGGCATTTTCGTGAAATTCTTGATCGTCCGCCGTGTTGATGAATTTCATCAAGCGATTGGTATTGGTGAATAATTGCTGGTCAGCGGCAGTATGAGCAGACATTACTCCGAAATCAGAATCATTTAACCGTGCAGTTGGATTGGCGAAAGCGAGATCTTTGTTGTGGGCATAACCATTAAGCGCTAATAACATGATTTCGTCTTTATTGTGTGGATCGAGCTTGAGACTGGCAGCATCTAAGTAACTGGAAAGACTGTAAATACCGTAATTGACGCCATCGAAAAAGACATTGACTGGCTGAGTCTGAATCGTGCCCAGCATTTCTTGATCGCGGATCGTTGTCGGATAGACTTGCTCGGTGGCTAAAATTTCACGCCATAGGGCATAACCAGCGCCATTGCGGGAATGAGTTTGGTCGGTATAATCACCGCGTAATGAGAATTTACTGCGTGGTTGCCAAGTACCAAACTGAATTGGTTTCGGTGTGGCTTGCTCAAAATCGGCATAAAGTTCAAATTCAAAGTTTTTACGCTGAAAGTCTTTAGTGTAATTGCCTTGCACCGAAAATTTAATTTGTGCCAAATCACTTTCACCAGTTGCTTGGCGAATCGTCACGGTGCTTGATTTTGATTTTGTGTTAGCGCGGATGACAGGATTGCTGCCAATAAATAGTGTTGGTAATGGTTGCCCCAAGTTGCTTACCACCTGTGCGCTGACCCAAAAACTGACCCCGTTAACATAAAACTGGGTAAATTCTGCGTTGTCACTTCGGATAGCTTGAGCGGTCACAAGAACTTTTTGGCCAGCTAAGCGGTTTTTAGTGATATAGCCAAGCGGAATATGGTTGCGGCCCTTGGTTTGCGGGACGGCTTTAAAATATGGATAATCAATTTCAGGCTTCATTAATGTCGCTAATTGATTAGTGAGCTGAATTTTAGCGGTGAGCGTCGGTGGAATAATGCCGTCTTTCGGGATCCAAACATCCTTGCCATGCCAATTAAATTCAGCGAAGGTCATGCCGGTATTCAGCGTTGCTTCACGGGTAACATGAATCTGGGTGCCGTGTAACGGACGTGCATCATGATTGCCGGCCACGCCACCGTGGTTGTATGGCCAGATCATCCCTGGATAAAGCCCGTCAAAACGGGCGGTTTGATCGATTGCTGCTTCGTAATTTACTGCTAACATATTGTTAACATATACATCGTAATCGCTACCTGTCATAAAATCACCCTAACTATTATTTTCTATCTTAATTTTACCATTAATTGCCGAATTATAGGTGTTTTTTTGCTATTTTTAAATCGCTTTTATTGCCTTTAAAATAGTGATTATACGATAAAAAGTAACTTGATTACGCAATTAACTAATGTAGATGCTTTTAACTTAAATTTAAGCGACCAAAATATAATCGGCAGCGCGCTGACAGCTCAATAATTTAAAATAGCCGAAGTAATTACTATTGTAAATATTGCTTTAAAACTAATTAAAATCGTGTTTATTGGCACAGGAGTTTCACTGATTCTTTAGATGATTAGCTCAAAATAAACGAGATAGTTTAAATTAATTAGCTAATAAGAAAAAGTAATGTATACTTGTGCTGAAGTGACGGCTGAATTAGATAGGTGGTTAGGGCTATGAAAGAAAATGAATTAAAAACAATAAAAATTGAAATGTTTCACAAATTAAGAGCGACGGCGATTTTTTATGTTTGCGCCATATATTGTATTACCGCGACCGTAGAAATTATTTCCTTTGCGAATAAGACCGGTAATTGGTTGGCGACTGGCTTGTTTTTTGGCGCTATGTTACTGCAAATTTTGATGGTTTTCTATTTGAATAAATTAAAAATCATACTTGTCATTTTTGCGCAAATGGTCGTCACGATTGGTTCGTATTTACTGATTGGCAATCATCTGTTCATTATCATGGGGCTAGCGCCGGTTATTTTACTGGAAATTTGGAACTTTTTAGAAAATAATCTAAAAAAAATCATGTTAGCTCTGGTCGTTACTGTTTTTGCTGTCATATACAGCCAAAATATTTTTAGTAACTTCGACTGGGGGCGTACAATTCTTTTGCTGGAGTTAACGGGGTTTGTGGTTTTTGCGGCATTATACACGCAGACCGCATATACGCGGCAATTCATTGAACTAAAAAAAAGTCAGAAATTATTTGAACAATTAGAAATTGTCTATGATCAAGTCGAGCAAACAACGATCGAAGTAGAACGTGATCGGATCGCCCGTGATTTCCATGATTCAATTATTCAACAAATTATTGGTAATTTATTACATTTAGAAGCGACTGCTACAGCTATGAAAAATAACAAGGATCATAAAAAAAGTTTAATTGAAATTGAGCGTGTTATTGAACAATCACGTAAAATGGTGGTTGATTCACGCCTAATTGTTAAGGATCTAAAAGATGATCGGCGGATAAATTTGCAAACTAGAATTGATATTTTGAGTAGCTCCTTCCGGAAAAATTATCATTTAGACGTTATGAGTACGATAAAAGGTGATCCAAAATTTTCGCAGGAAATATTCTCGCAGCTCGAACGCATCATTCATGAGTGTTTAATTAATGTGGTTAAACACGCTAATGTATCTAATGTTGTCGTTTTTGGTGAGCCGCGTGGTGCTGGATATTGTTTGCGGATAATTGATTTTGGGACCGGTTTTGATGCTGATAAAATTGCAAAAAGTGACCTAAATTTTGGATTAAGAAATATCGCTGAACGGGTCAACTTAATTGCGGGAAATTTTGAAATTAAGTCAGTTAAAGGTGAAGGGACAACAATTATAATCGAGGTTCCGCTTGGAGGGACACAAGATGATAAGAATAATGATCGTTGATAATCATCCGATTTTTAGGGCAGGGTTAAAAGCTATCTTCGCAAATGAAGCTAGCTTCAAAATTGTGGCGGAAGCAGAAAATGGCCAAGTAGCTCTGCAAAAATTAACTTCGATTGCCGTTGACGTTATGCTGCTAGATATTCGGATGCCAGTACTGGACGGCCTTGCAACCTTGGAACGGGTCAAACGGTTATTTTCCATAACCAAGGTATGCATATTAACGACGTATCAGGATATTAAATCATTTAATCAAGCAATGGCGTTAGGTGCGGATGGCTTTTTACTGAAATACGCGTCGTCGCAGATGATTTTTCAAGCAGTTATCGATGCGCTGGATGAAAGAATGACAGTGTCGCCAGAATTATTAAAAAATGCAGTCGGTTATCGTAATGTGGAATACATTTTATCTGATGAGGATCTAGAAATTCTCACTCAAGTTGCTCGTGGGGAACATAATCAGGCGATTGCGAAAAAGCTACATTTTAGTGAGCGTACGATCAAGAATCATTTGACGAGTATTTACAATAAATTAAGTGTCGATAGTCGGGCTGGCGCAGTGGCCAAAGCGATGCAACTTAAGTTGATCAGACTCTAGAACTGCACGCTTTCAGAAAAAATAAGTACTGTAAATAATAAAAATCACAAAAAGGTCATCCAGTGTTCGACACTGAATGACTCTTTTTTTAGCCGAGTTTACAATTGAAGTGCAACACCCAATGAACTAGACCAACTATAGACAAAAAGGCCATGAAGACCTATTCTTATAATCGCCAAGAAAATAAGAGAGTAGGTGCCTTCATGACCCAATCCCAGAGTACCATGTCTAGCCAT
>NZ_RHOE01000106.1 GCF_003946385.1 Loigolactobacillus zhaoyuanensis | reverse complement strand
TCAGGAATATCGTTTCGCGTTCACTCATGGTAAGATGTTTGTATGGGTTCATGATTATGTGCTCCCTTCGATGGTTGTCTTCGCAAACACCATTTTACAGGGATTCATATCATGAGTCTCTTTTGTTGCACTTAAAGTATAAATTCAAGCCAAAAATAACTTGCGTGTATGATTTTTGAGCACAGCTGGGAACTAATGTGGAGACGTCAAAAAAATATTGACGCTGATCTTGATTCATGGTATGCTATTTCCTGGTTATATTTCTACCTAAGACTCAGGTGGCTCTTGCCTTAAACGTTTAGCTTGCTAAACGGCCCGCCGAGGAGAAAGTTTGTACGGTTTACACAGACTCTCTGCGGCGTTGTGTCTTTGCACACAGCGTTTTTTTATTAGGAGAAATCCACCAACAGAGTGCACGCACTCTGATTCTAACAGGAGGTGAGATTCTCGTGAGTGAAGCAGTTATTGCACAAAAAGCGAAAGTTGTTGATACCGTCACTGAACAATTCAAGAATGCAGCTTCAGCTGTTATTGTTGATTCTCGTGGCTTAACAGTTGCGCAAGATACAGACTTACGTAAGCAATTACGTGAAGCTGGTGTTGAATTACACGTCATCAAAAACACGATTTTACGTCGTGCCGCTGATAAAGCTGGGTTTGAAGGGTTAGACGATACATTTGCTGGCCCAACAGCCGTTGCTTTTTCAAGTGAAGATGTCGTTGCACCTGCACGTATTTTGGCTAAATTTGCTGAAACAGCAGACGCACTTGAAATTAAGGGTGGCCTGATCGAAGGTAAAGTAGCTAGCTTAGATCAAATTATTGATTTATCCAAGTTACCAGACCGCGATGGTTTACTTTCAATGTTACTTTCTGTCTTACAAGCACCAGTACGCAATGTTGCGTATGCAGTTAAAGCTGTTGCTGATGCAAAACCAGCTGAAGAGGCTGAAGCATAATAATAATTACCTACTCTAGGAGGAACTTAAAATGGCATTAGATAAAGATGCAATCATTGCACAATTAAAAGAAGCAACAATTCTTGAATTAAGCGACTTAGTTAAAGGAATCGAAGAAGAATTTGGCGTAAGCGCTGCTGCTCCTGTAGCTGCTGCTGGTGCTGCTGGCGGCGACGCTGCAGCTGCCAAAACTGAATTTGACGTTGAATTAACTGGCGCTGGCTCAGCTAAAATCAAAGTCATCAAAGCTGTTCGTGAAATCACGGGCGCTGGTTTGAAAGACGCTAAAGACATGGTTGACGGCGCACCTACTGTCATCAAAGAAGGCGTTTCTGAAGACGAAGCTAACGAACTTAAAGCTAAGCTTGAAGAAGCTGGCGCATCAGTTACTGTTAAATAATAATTTAACCTATAATTGAAGCTGGAAGTCCAATATACCCTGTTTTGATTGCGATAAGCGATTTAAGAATCTGGAGATATCGTGTGGCTTTCTACTGGAAATCCTACCAAGCATTTACTTGGTAGGATTTTTTGTGTTTTCAAGAAATTAAGTAGTCTAGTCAAAGGTATCATTTAGCATCTAAAATATTCGTAAAAACGGCTTTAAGCGCGCGGTTGTTCTGTAGACTATAGAATAATATAATGGCTGGTAAAAGCGATCATGATAACTAAAACAGTAAGAATAAAAATGGGAGCTGATTAATTTGCGTAAAACCAGCGTGTTACTTGGTTTCAAATTTTTACTTTTTATTATTGTTGAAGGCGGCATCGTGAATTAACCAAGTGAGCGTAAAAATTGCCCACACTCGGCGAAAGAATTGACCAACTTATGCGAAGAAAATTGACCATACGACTAAAAGAACCCACTAAAGTGGGTTCAAACATTGTTATTGCTCTAGGTATTCTTTGATCAATTTAATACCAATATCAACGAGCTCATTCTCACTAATTTGTTCATTGCTTTGAAGCATGGCCATTGTTAACCGATCAACCAATTTATTTTCAAAGCTTTCTTCTATCGAGTTAAGAAAGTAGTAACTAGCGAGCCGATTGCGCACATCTTCTGGAATCATACAGAGTCACCTCGTAATCCATAGCGTTCACGCATTGATTTATCGCCTTGAATTAAAATCGGGTAGGCATCATGGATAATGCGATCAAGGATTGCATCGGCTATTTGTGGATTACCTAGTTTATTATGCCATCCATCTGGCGCAAACTGTGAACAATAAATGGTTGATGATTGATGTAATCGACTTTCTACTAGCTCTAAAACATAGGTAGACTGCTCTAAAGACAACTCCGTTAACAACCATTCGTCAATGATTAAAACATCAACTTTTTTATAGCGAGCTAATATTTTATGAAAATTTCCATTAGCTTCATGCTTAGCTACAGCTAAGTCGTCTAAAAGTTCTGGCAGCCGAACATACTTCACCTTATAAAATTGGCGACATGCTTCTATGCCTAAGGCATTAGCGAGCCAAGTTTTACCATTGCCAGATGCGCCCATCAAAATAATATTATAATGCTCACGAATGTAGTTCCCTGTTGCTAGTTTTTGGATTAGCTTACGATCCAATTTGCGATCTGGCAAATAATCTATTTCGGCTAACGCAGGCTCTATACTCGGAAAATCAGCGCTGTGTAATAGCCGACTAAGCTTATTAGATTGCTGTCTGGCATAAGCACCATCGACAATTAATTCAAACTTATCTTCAAAATCCATTTGTTGGTATTCTGGTTGCTGTTCCTGAACTTCTAAAATCTCAACCATAGCGTTGAGTCGCATTTCTCGTAATTTACGCTTAGTTTCATCTGATGTCATTATCTTTTTCCCCTTCGATTCCAAAATAGGCTGCGCCACGCGTGAAGCCATAAGTGTTTTGTGCACTTGCATTGTGAGGTTGCTCCTGTTGTTGGTTACTGCGTAATAAACGCTCGATTACTGGCACCGTTGGTGCTGAGGCAATTTTTATAATATCTTGGCAAGCCTGCTCAATCGCTTCACTGGAGTACTTACGGCCAAAATTCTTTAAACGAAGGGTTGCTTTCAGTGCTTGCTTTTCCACTTTTGCCGATTTAAGCAAATAACGAACGACTTCCGTTGTTGCTTCACCAATACTTTCGGCCCACTTAATTGCTTCTTTTGGGGTGTAATCAAGATACAACTGGTGGTTCTCTGGTAGATGATCATGATTAGTCGAGAATTGACCAAGCTTGCCATAAAGTCGTTTGTGTGAGGTAATACGACTATCTTTGTAAAAGATCTCAACGAGATCTTTCGTAACTTTAATATCAACTTTATTCTGGATATATTCGTAAGGAACAGAATAAAACATATTCTCCACATTAGTGTGGTAATCTAATTGTACAGTGGCAGTTTTCCAGGTTGCCATTTTATAAGGTACCCGTGGTAGAGGCTGTAATGCGAACTGCTCTTCGCTAATAAAAGCGTCTTTACGGTTACCTTTTTTATATTTCTTGGTGAATGGTCGCAAATTAAACTCATCTAATTTTTCCCTAACAGCCTGATTTAATTCTATTAATGTGAAAAACTTTTCGTTACGTAGCGCAGCGATAATCCAAGTTGAAAGGATCTTTACACTACCCTCGACGTTGGCTTTATCTTTAGGTGTTCGGACACGTGCCGGCAATATAATCGTGTTATAGTGACTTGCCAATTCGCGGTAAGTCGAATTAAGCACAGCTTCTCCAGCTTGGTGCCTGGTAACACCAGTTTTTAAATTATCTGGGACAAGGATTTCCGTAACCCCACCAAAGTACTTATAAGCGTGAATATGACTAACTAACCAATCTTCTTGTTTCATTGACAAGCGAGCCTCACAGTAGCCATATTGGCTACACGGTAGTGTGGCGACAAATAAATAAGCTTTAACAATTTCTCCTGTATCTGAATCAGTTAGAGACAATGTTGTACCTGCCCAATCTACTTCCATAGTTTCTCCCGGCTTACGCTTTATGCGCATAGTCGCTTTATACTTTTGTGCATATTCGTGATAATACTGACAAAATGTGCGGTAAGCGTAGGGAATAACATTATTTTGACGGCACATTGCCTCATATTCATAGTGTAGTAGTGACAACGTCACATTAGACTTAGCTAGTTCCGTATGGATATGTTCAAAATCTGGCAATTGTCTGCCTTTAGACTCACGCTTTTTATGCGGGAAAAGTAGCGCTTCGAACCATTCGTCATCCATTTCATCAGTGAACGGTGGTACTAACACTTCTTCTTTTGCCCGTTTGATGATCTCTGCAATTTTGGGGCGAGAATTACCTGTAGCTGCAGCGATATTCCGTTGTACGACCTTTTGAGCATGGAGCTCAAGAATCTTACGATACTGAATGGACATAAAAAACCTCCTGTATAATATAATTACGCAATGTATGCGCTATCACATTATACAAGAGGTACCTTAGGGCTGGTCAATCTCTTTTGCAGAACTTGGTCAATTTCTTCGCTTAATGGGGTAAAATTTTATGCCGAAGGGGGTAAATGGGAATGCCGTCATCA
>NZ_RHOE01000105.1 GCF_003946385.1 Loigolactobacillus zhaoyuanensis | reverse complement strand
CTTGTTATCTAAGTAATACTGAACGGCCTGTTCCTTAAATTCCTTGTCATAACTGTGCTTCGTCATTATTTGATCCTCCAATTTACTTCCTTAATTATACTAAATCAGAGTCTCTATTTAACTTGTACACTTTTTATTCTAGGCCCAGATAGTTAATTGGAGTTGGTCAATTTTTGGTAGTGACAGAGTTGTGATCAAAAAGGGTGAGGGGGAGGAAGCAAGTATGAAAAAATGTCCATTTTGTGGTGCTGAGAATCCAGCGTCTGCGTTTTTTTGTGAACAATGTCAAAAGCCGCTTAGCGCTACTAAATCAGCGGCTATAACTAAAACTAAATCGAAATTGCCGCTATTTATTGGTGGCGCCATCGTTATAGTGCTGGCGATCAGTGTTTATTTTACTTTTTTTACAGCTGCACACAGCACGGCACCCAAGCCGGTTAGAAGTACCAAGGCTAATCCTAACAAAATAGTTGTTAGAAAATCTGCATCGAGTTCAGCCGTTACTAATGTGAAGAGCAAGGGTTCTAGCGTATCCGCGCAAGCAAATTTTAATGCGGATAAAATTAAAACCGATATTCAAACAACAGTTGGCACGATCTCAGGGCTAACTTCAGTTTATGTTGCCCCGACAACTGGCTCACAACAAGTCGTCATCGATAATCAGCAGCAGCGCGCCGCCAGTAGTATCAAGTTATTTATTTTGGCGGCGGCTTATTCACAAGTGAATCGTGGACAATTAAATTTAAGCGAGCTGCATACTTTAAGTTCCGCAGAAATCGTTGGTGGCACGGGCTTGGTACAAAATATGGCGGTGGGGACCCAGCTTTCCTATCAGGATCTATTAACACGGATGATCCAGGATAGTGATAATACCGCTACAAATATTGTGATCGATAAACTAGGTGGCCTCAATGTGGTTAATCAAGTGGCCGCGCAACTTGGTGCTAAAGACACTCAGCTGCAACGTAAAATGTTGGATACACAGACATTAGCTGCCGGTAAAGATAATTTAACCACGGTTCAGGATATTGGGAATTTATTGACCAAACTATATAAGCACCAATTGATTTCTAAGCCTGCTGATGATGCTATGCTAGGAATCCTAGCAACGACTAAAAATCATTCAAAATTACCGCAGTCACTACCAGCCGGAACAACAGTCTATAATAAAACCGGCGAATATCCTGACTATGGCGTTCAAAATGATGCGGCAATCATCAAAAATGAAAAAGGGGCATTCGTAGTTGTCGTTTTAGCACAAAATGGCGTTGAAAGTCAGCAAGTCACGGCGATGAATAAACTAGGTGCGCTGTTGTATCAGGATATTCTAGCTGATTAGGAGTGTTCAGGATGAAATATATGACAAAAGCGAATTATATTCAGTTAATAGCCGGCGTAATTGGCTTGATATACGGATTGATGCAACAAAATACTGTGTTTTGGGTGCCTGGTCTAATTTTGCTAGTCATAGGGTTTGTGCCGCAACGACGGCGCAAATAAAGTGATTTTATTTACTACTATGTGTCACATCAGTCACTCAGTTTATTAGATCAAAAAACACTGCCCGAATTTATTAGAAAAATTCGGGCAGTGTTTTTAATTAGTGCTTACTTTATCTTTGATGCGGCAACCTTTTGACCAAATTCAGTTTGATCAAAGTGGTCGATCACGCGCTTCAAATCTTTATAGTTTAGGCTGGCGCCAAATAACGGGCTACCAGGTTCAGTCATGATCCCGTCAGCAATATCATAATGGATAACTTGATCAAAGCCCATTGTATCAACGAAAGCTGCAACTTGATCAACGGCGGTACGATCATCACCAGTGACGAACAAAGCTTTGCGTTTCGGATCGCCTTTAGGATGAGTTTCTTCTTGCAAATTATGATAACCCATATGATTGAAAGCTTTGACAAGTGTGCTGTCTTTAAAATAGGCTTGAACTTGTTCGCTGGAAGTTGAATCAGGTGCTAAAACTTCTTCGCGGATACCATCAGTTTCCCACCAATAATTTGTGGCGTCGATAACCAATTTATCCTTAAGCAGGGCAGCATCGATGTTTTTATACCGGCTTAGTGGAATCGCTAAAATAATGATGTCGCTGTTAGCAACGACTTCGCTATTTTCTGAAGCAATAGCGCCGGGGACTAATGTCTTGATGATCAAATCAATTTTCTTAACTGAACCGGAGCCGGAAATCCGAACTTCGTAGCCAGCATCTAAAGCAAGGCCAGCAAGGACAATACCAACTTTACCGGCGCCTAAAATACCTACGCGTTTAATTGTCATTATTTCGCCGCCTCCTTTTCAAGCAAGATTTCCTTGACGCGGGGGATGACTTTAGTAGCAAAAAGCTCGATCATTCTTTCCCGTTGTGCTGCGGTTTGGTTGCCGGCACCATAAACTAAATCAAAGCGACCGAGGTCCAGCAAATCGATCGTCCGTGCGATTCGTTGCGCAACCGTTTCGGGATCGCCGACATAAAATGAGCCGACCTTAGTTTCATTGTCAAATTGTTCGCGACTCATTGGGGCCCAGCCACGAGTTAAACCAATGCGATCAAAATTCGCTTTGATGTTCTTAAAAGCAACTTCGATCGCCTCATCTTCATCGTCCGCGATAAAGCCATGGGAATGGACCGCAACTGGATATTCAGGCATATTAAGTTCTTTAGCTGCTTCGTGATAGAGATCGATATAAGGCTTGAATCGATCAGCTTGGCCGCCGATAATGGCGAGGATCACTTTGTAGCCGAAACGTGCGGCGCGGACAATTGATTCCGGTGAGCCACCAATACCGATATAAGTTTCCAATTCGCCATGCTCAGTTTTTGGATAAACTTCTTGATCTTTTAATGAAGCCCGGAATTTGCCTGACCAAGTGACAGGTTTTTCCTTGCGTAACAGATCATATAATTCTAATTTTTCATTGAATAAATCGTCGTAATCGATTAGATCATAGCCAAACAGCGGAAATGATTCAGTAAATGATCCGCGACCGAGCATAATTTGCGCACGACCGGCGGACAAACCATCAAGTGTGGCAAAACGTTCATAAACGCGAACTGGATCATCGGAGCTCAACACCGTTACGGCAGTGGCTAATTTAATGTTCTTAGTGACTGCTGCGATGGCTGCTAAAACTGTTTCCGGACTAGATACGCTGTAATCAGGGCGATGATGCTCACCAACACCGATCACGTCGATACCATATTGATCGGCCACTTCACCTTCATGAATAATTTGGCGGATCGATTCTGCTGCTGATTTTAAGCTACCATCTTCGTTAGCAATAATATCACCGAAAGTTTCAATACCGAATTCTAATTTATTAACGTCTACCATGGCTTGTATGCCTCCATTCACTTTTTGCTTACTTTTTGTAAGTTGTTGGGACAATCATATTATATTTTTTACAATAAAGCAATTGTTTTTACAGGAATTAGCAAAATAAATGTAAAATTATTTATTGCGCTCATCGGTGGGATAATTCACGAGCTAGAATAAATCTTTGTGAGTACTAAAATAGACAACCTGCTTTTTTTAGCGGTTGCCTCTATGGTAATTGTTTATTGTTGTTTCTTATATTGCATGTATAAATAAAAATTAAAGCCGCTACGTTTATGGTGTGGTTCTGGTACACGTTTAAAGACTTGATAGCCAAGTTTTTCGTATAACTGTACGGCGTTGGTATTCGTATCCGCCACTTCCAGTACATAAGTTTTAAAAGGCGTATTTTCATGGATGTACTGGATGATTTGTGTGGCTACTCCGCGGCCGCGATATTGACTGGCCGTCGCAACGAATTCCACTGCCCCCATACCAGCTTGCATTTTGAAGGGGTAGGGCTTATCTTCAAACTCATTTTTAAGAATACGATAAGCAATTGTTCCCTTAATAAAGCCTAAGTGGCGCCGAAATTCGTGCTGCACTAATTTGATCGACGGCACGGCATCATTGGTACAGGCAGCAAAACCTAATACTGTATCAGCTTCTATTGCGGCAAAAAAAACCTTTGGATTGAAAGCATGACTGAAGGTACGCGTCAATTTAGCCTTATCTTTGGAAAAAAACTTCAGCCATTGATAGAATCCTTCCACAAAAATTGCACTAACGTCTAGACGCAGGTCACGCTGGGCGGTATCTATTCTAATAATTTGCATAACAGTTATCCTTTCACACGGGTAAGTATTGTGGCAAACGTTTCTTGTTACTTGACCAGCATATCATCTCTAGGCGTGGTCGTATATTAAAATAACGTCGTTTATTGGTAGTGCTTGATGGCCTTGTTTCCAAGCTAATAAAAATAGCGAAACAACTATACTATATGGCTACTAATTATTTTGTAAATAAAATATTGTAGCTGATATTAAAAAAAGTTCTTGCCCTAGTGTGCAGACTAGGGTTTAGAATAATGATCGTACGGAAATGATTTATCGATTGATCAGTTAAACTTAGTCGATAAATTAGAATGGGTTCAACCGCGCCACGCTGATAATATGATGCTCGTAAGCAAAATAATCAGCGGAGGTCAGATTAAAATGCACAATGAAATCGTGTTATTTGGTGCTGGCGCAATCGGTGAAGCTAATGTTAGACGAGTTTCTGCTGTAGTCGATTTTTAGTTAGCCCGGTATAATGAATTTAAGTAAAATATTGGTAACGTCTAAAGTTCCATGAAACCCAAGTTCAAAACCGGATGTTCAAGGGGGGATGACGATTAATATATGGAATCACCGTTCACGGATGAATCGAACTTAATTCAGGTGTTGCTTCTCACTGGATCTTGCCTATTTTATGTGTTC
>NZ_RHOE01000104.1 GCF_003946385.1 Loigolactobacillus zhaoyuanensis | reverse complement strand
TATCCACGTAACGTTTCACTCCTTCTCTAATGTCGTGTCTCACATCGTTAACCTCCTCGATTAAGATGTGATTAATGGTATCAAAAAATGTAGGAAAACCGACAACGATCTCGCCGCCCTTTTCCTACATTTTATAACCGCCGTTTACAATTAACAAACGAAGGCAAATTGGTAGAAGAAAATTGGTTAAATATGGCATTAATATTATCTGATTTAATAGACATTACCCCAAAACTCCTTTATGACCAGTCTTAAGGTAATACTACAGCAAAATTAGCGATACTAATACTATTAATTAGAAACTTGGCAACAAGTACCAGCCCGCCGCGTGGCAACGCGAAAAGCGCGAGCGGGCTGCGGCCGGCTTTAGCCGGTCGCTCAACCCCCAGTATCTAACAGGGGGGTAGAAATAGACAATTCAACATCGCAAAAACATGTATCAACCGTGATATATCAACAATTAAATACGATCTTGCAAAAGCAACTTTGACCTAAAAAAGTTGCTTTTTATTTTGCCTAAAAAGGAAGTGGATCAATGACATGGGCTGATAACGTTAAGGCTAAGCGCAAAGCGCTGGAACTTACTCAAGCTCAGTTAGCCGAAAAAATTGGTATTACGCGCCAACATTTGCAACGCGTGGAATCAGGCAAACAAAACGCCAGTGTTTCCCTACAGGAAGAAATTGATTTGACCCTTGATAACTGGATCAACGAAACGGAATTGGATCTTAATATCGACTATGTCCGGATTCGTTTCCCCACACATGACGTAGATTGGGTACTACAGAATTTTCTTTATTTGAATAAAGATTACATGCTCTTTGATGACTGGGGTTTCTACGGTTATGAAGCACACTACACCTTCTCCAACATTCAGGTCATGATTGCCCCGACAAACGACAAGTTAGGTGTTCTACTCGAATTGAAAGGACAAGGCTGCCGTGAATTTGAAGGTATTTTACTAGCTCATAACCAGACATGGTTTGATTTCTTCCGCAAATGTTACGAAGCTAAGGCCATCTTTAAAAGAATTGACTTAGCCGTCAACGATCGTGTTGGCATGTTAAATATTCCAGAATTAATTGTTAAATGTCAACACAATGAATGTGTCTCTGTTATGCGCCGCTTTCAAGGTCTGAACTCCGGTGCCATGACTGATGACGGCATCAACGGTGAAGGCGCCACACTATATATTGGTTCTATGAAAAGTGATATCTACTTTTGTGTTTATGAAAAGGCCGCCGAACAAATTTTTCGCTATGGTGAAGAATTCGCAGATACTAGCATCAAGAATCGTTTTGAAATTCGCTTGAAAAATGATCGGGCTACCGTTGCGATTGAAGATTTACTCAGTTATCGCAATGTTGAACGTACTGCCTTTGGCATTATCACCCGCTACGTTCGCTTCGTAGATCCCGGTAAAGGTGAAGAACGTTCCAATTGGCCGACTAATCAAACTTGGGCGGCCTTTTGTGGTAAGGGACGGCCGCCCTTGCGGCTTACGCTAAAACCTGAACCATTCGACCTACGCAAAACCCGCGGTTGGATCAAAAAGCAAGTCGCTCCAATGTTAAAAGTACTGCTAAAAATTGATGGCTATGAAGGCAACAATCAAACGATGACCATGATCAAAAGTGCTGAACTCCAACAGAAACATCTAAAACTGCTTGAACAACACACCGTCACTAAAGATAACGTAATCGGTGATTATTTTACAAAGGAGGAAACTGATTGAATACCAACTTACCCCTTGTTAGTCTATCTACTGACCAAAAAGAATATGTGTTAAATATTTATCGCTATCGTAACCATATTGTTGGCGTGATCGAACGCACTAATTTATTACAACTCTTTGAACTCACCGAATTTGTTAAACCTGTTAATTATATTGCTTGGCGTTTTCGTTTGTATTGGCCGTCACCCTTATTGGATGTTCACGGTATACCGTCAAACGATAAATGTTTACTCAAAAAAATAACCGCCATTAGCGTCCAATATCATATTCCGATTTACGGTCAATATCAAACAAACAATCGAGATCAGCATGAATAGTCCCCTAGCAACCTTGATCACTGAACATAAGGATTGGATCTTCAATGCTTATGACTATCATGGTCAAATTATCGGCCTGGTGGAAGATACAAACTATCTACAACTTTTCGAAATGACCCAGTACTTCTCCACACCGGTCGATTACTTTGATTGGCGTTTTTCAATTCATCGGCCAACGCCAATGCTTAACGTTTACGGTAAACCCTGTTACAACGATGAATATCTGAATTTCTTATTTAGTGTCAGTGCCAAAACTGGCTTAGCCTTACTAAATCAACGTTTTTAGATTAACAACTACTACTGAATGGTCGCGTTATACCCTGACAAAAATAATGCAATTTAAAAGGAGCAAGTACTGAAATAAACCTGTGGCGGTGAAACCAATATTTTACTTGACACTATTTATAATGAAGACTGTTTACTTGGAATGAAGAAACTACCGGATCAATCCGTTGACTTGATTCTTTGTGATCTTCCTTACGGCACAACTCCTAACACATGGGATTCGATCATTCCGTTTGAACAACTTTGGCAACAATATTTACGTTTGATCAAACCTCGCAGTGCAATTGTTCTAACCAGTAATCAACGTTTTAGTTTTCAGCTCTACAACTCCCAGCCTGAACTATTCCGTTACAAGTGGGTCTGGGTCAAAAGTAATGTCACTAATTTTATTAACGCCCACCATCGGCCAATGTCACGGTATGAAGAAGTACTTGTATTTTCAAAAGCGCCGGTGGCTAATTCTGATAATGCCATGTTCTATTACCCACAGGACCTGATGCCCATGAACAAAACCATCACTAATGCGCAAACTAAAGGCTTTGGTAACCAAGTACACCCATGGGCAGCGCCAGAACAATATGTTCAAGAGTACCAGAACTATCCGAATGATATTCTACGGTTTAAAGCTGATAAAAATATTTGGCACCCAACCCAGAAGCCAGTCGCATTGTTTGAATACCTGATCAAAACTTATACGTTACCCGGACAAGTTGTTTTAGATAATTGCATGGGTTCCGCCACAACGGCTATTGCTTGTATTAATACTGACCGGCACTACATTGGTTACGAACTTGATCCAAATTATTATCAAAAGGCCTTAGCTCGGATCAAGCAACATCACTCGTCGCAAACCTCACTTTGGTAAATTTAGAAAGGAATTGATAATAAATGAACTTCGGACAAAATCTCTTCAACTGGTTTACAAGCAACGCCCAGTCTTTAGTGCTAATGGCAATTGCAGTGATCGGTGTTTTCTTAGGCTTTAAACGTGAATTTTCTAAACTGATCGGCTTTCTGATCATTGCATTGATCGCCGTGGGGCTGGTATTTAATACCGCCGGCGTCAAAGATGTGCTATTGAACTTATTCAATCGTGTTGTTGGTGCCTAATTACTGCAAGAAAAGAGGGAGCTAAATGGAAACGGTACGCGTTTTTATCGTCAACTTAGGTTATTACAATCAAGGCAAACCCACTGGCAAATGGTTCACACCGCCGTTATACCCTGACGCTATTGCCGAACAACTGGAATTGAAAAATGACAGTGAAGAGTACGCGATCCATGATTACGAAGCACCATTTGAAATTGATCGCTTTGATTCAATAGACGAGATCAATCGTAAGTATGCCGCTTTAGAACGGCTTGAAGAATATGATTTTGGCGCTGACGTTAGTGCCTTGATTGGCGAATGGTTCCGTGATATTGAAGAACTAGCTGAAAACGCTGAGGATATCATTATCTATAAAGGTGTTTCAGATATGGCCGAGCTGGCACAAGATGCTGTGGAATCTGGTGCCGTTTTCGGTGACCTGCCAGATCAAGTCATTGCCTACCTCGACTTTGAAGCACTGGGTCGCGATATGGAAATTGAAGGTAATTACTTGGTTACTAACAGCGCTATTTATGAATACGCAAATTAAGTTTCTGCTCGGGGGCTGGTCTAGCAAATGGATCAGTCCTCTTTACCCCAAAGAAAGGAGGTCACTTATGAAAAAGATTCGTAGTTACACCAGCATTTGGTCCGTGGAAAAAGTGCTTTACGCGATCAACGATGTTAATCTACCGTTCCCCGTCACATTCACGCAAATGACTTGGTTCATCGTCGCCTTATTTTTGGTCATGTTGCTTGGTGATGTACCACCACTTAGTTTCATTGATGGCGCATTCCTGAAATATCTCGGTATTCCGGCGGCCATTACTTGGTTCATGAGTCAAAAGACTTTTGATAACAAACGGCCACTAGGCTTTCTGCGCTCGGTGATCACTTATTTTACCGCCCAGAAGATCACGTTTGCCGGGCGGCCAGTCAAATCTGTTAAAGCTCATGCCCTTGACCACATCACCCACGTAAGGAGGTTCGACCAGTGAAGTTTCCCATAAAATATATCGAAGACAATTTAGTGTTCAATCGTGATGGCGAATGCTTCGCCTATTACGAACTCGTCCCCTATAACTATTCTTTTCTCTCACCTGACCAAAAAGCGGAAGTCCACGAAAATTTCCGTCAGTTGATCTCACAAAACCGTGACGGCAAACTGCATCTCTTGCAGCTTGCCACGGAATCCAGTATCAATGACACGATGCGCCGTTCCAAAGCCACGGTCAAAGGTGATTTAAAAAGTATTGCCGATACACATATTGACGGTCAGGCCGCCGCGTTGATCGACAATATTGGCGATAATCAAGTTGATTATCGTTTTTTTATTGGCTTCAAACTGTTACTAAATGATCGTGGTCCCCTGTCAATAAAATAGACAATTTAAATAGAGACTTTTTTGTCCTATGCCACGACTAAATTTTGAATTTGAGTTTGATACTCATCTTCAAGTTGCTTTGGTGATTTGAATCCACAGTGACTGTGAATTCTAACTGTGTTGTAA
>NZ_RHOE01000103.1 GCF_003946385.1 Loigolactobacillus zhaoyuanensis | reverse complement strand
GTGGCAACGTCCTACCCTCGCAGGGAGTGCTCTCCCAACTACTATCGGCGCTAAGAAGCTTAACTACTGTGTTCGACATGGGAACAGGTGTATCCTTCTTGCTATCGCCACCACACCACTTTCTGAGAACGTTACGCTCTCAAAACTGGATATTCAATTTTTCTTTGCCCTTTGAACTAACCCTGCATTTCAATGCTACTTGGTTAAGTCCTCGACCGATTAGTATTGGTCCGCTCCACACCTCACGGCGCTTCCACTTCCAACCTATCTACCTGATCATCTCTCAGGGGTCTTACTTCCATAAAGGAATGGGAAATCTCATCTTGTGGGGGGCTTCACACTTAGATGCTTTCAGCGTTTATCCCGGCCATACTTAGCTACCCAGCGATGCGCCTGGCGGCACAACTGGTACACCAGCGGTATGTCCATTCCGGTCCTCTCGTACTAGGAACAGCTCCACTCAAATTTCCTACGCCCGCGACGGATAGGGACCGAACTGTCTCACGACGTTCTGAACCCAGCTCGCGTACCACTTTAATGGGCGAACAGCCCAACCCTTGGGACCAACTACAGCCCCAGGATGTGATGAGCCGACATCGAGGTGCCAAACCTCCCCGTCGATGTGGACTCTTGGGGGAGATAAGCCTGTTATCCCCAGGGTAGCTTTTATCCGTTGAGCGATGGCCCTTCCATACGGAACCACCGGATCACTAAGCCCGACTTTCGTCCCTGCTCGACCTGTAAGTCTCGCAGTCAAGCTCCCTTATGCCTTTACACGCTATGAATGATTTCCAACCATTCTGAGGGAACCTTTGGGCGCCTCCGTTACTCTTTAGGAGGCGACCGCCCCAGTCAAACTGCCCACCTGACACTGTCTCCCGCCACGCTAAGTGGCGCGGGTTAGAGGGTTCATACAGCAAGGGTAGTATCCCACCAATGCCTCCACCGAAACTAGCGTTCCGGCTTCAACGGCTCCTACCTATCCTGTACAAGCTGTACAAACACTCAATATCAAGCTACAGTAAAGCTCCATGGGGTCTTTCCGTCCTGTCGCGGGTAACCCGCATCTTCACGGGTATTATAATTTCACCGAGTCTCTCGTCGAGACAGTGCCCAGATCGTTACGCCTTTCGTGCGGGTCGGAACTTACCCGACAAGGAATTTCGCTACCTTAGGACCGTTATAGTTACGGCCGCCGTTTACTGGGGCTTCATTTCTGGGCTTCGTACCGAAGTACTAACTCATCCACTTAACCTTCCAGCACCGGGCAGGCGTCAGCCCCTATACGTCATCTTACGATTTAGCAGAGACCTGTGTTTTTGATAAACAGTCGCCTGGGCCTATTCACTGCGGCTGATCGTTAGATCAGCACCCCTTCTTCCGAAGTTACGGGGTCATTTTGCCGAGTTCCTTAACGAGAGTTCTCTCGCACACCTGAGGATACTCTCCTCGACTACCTGTGTCGGTTTGCGGTACGGGTAGTTTATTTCTCACTAGAAGCTTTTCTCGGCAGTGTGACATCAAGGACTTCGCTACTTAATTCGCTCCCCATCACAACTTGTCCGTACAGGTGCAAGCATTTAACTCACACCAAGACTGATTGCTTGGCCGCACATTTCCAATCGTGCGGATCCTTTAGCCTCCTGCGTCCCTCCATCGTTCAAACAAAATAAACTAGTACAGGAATTTCAACCTGTTATCCATCGCTTACGCCTTGCGGCCTCAGCTTAGGTCCCGACTAACCCTGGGAGGACGAGCCTTCCCCAGGAAACCTTAGTCATACGGTGGACAGGATTCTCACCTGTCTTTCGCTACTCATACCGGCATTCTCACTTCTAAGCGCTCCAGTTGTCCTCACGATCAACCTTCAACGCCCTTAGAACGCTCTCCTACCATGACCACATAAGTGGTCATCCACAGTTTCGGTATTATGTTTAGCCCCGGTACATTTTCGGCGCAGGGTCACTCGACTAGTGAGCTATTACGCACTCTTTAAATGATGGCTGCTTCTGAGCCAACATCCTAGTTGTCTATGCAACCCCACATCCTTTTCCACTTAACATAAATTTGGGGACCTTAACTGGTGGTCTGGGCTGTTTCCCTTTCGACAATGGATCTTATCACTCACTGTCTGACTCCCGGATAATTCATCAATGGCATTCGGAGTTTATCTGAATTCAGTAACCCAAGACGGGCCCCTAGTCCAAACAGTGCTCTACCTCCATGATGGTCAATTCCGAGGCTAGCCCTAAAGCTATTTCGAAGAGAACCAGCTATCTCCAAGTTCGTTTGGAATTTCACCGCTACCCACACCTCATCCCAGCATTTTTCAACATACACGGGTTCGGTCCTCCAGTGTGTTTTACCACACCTTCAACCTGGACATGGGTAGGTCACTTGGTTTCGGGTCTACGTCTACAGACTATAACGCCCATTTCAGACTCGCTTTCGCTACGGCTCCGCCTTATCAGCTTAACCTCGCCTGCAAACGTAACTCGCCGGTTCATTCTACAAAAGGCACGCCATCACCCATTAACGGGCTTTGACTAATTGTAGGCACACGGTTTCAGGAACTGTTTCACTCCCCTTCCGGGGTTCTTTTCACCTTTCCCTCACGGTACTGGTCCACTATCGGTCACTAGGTAGTATTTAGCCTTGGGAGATGGTCCTCCCAGATTCCGACGGAATTTCACGTGTTCCGCCGTACTCAGGATCCTGAACGAAGAGCCGTCGATTTAACTTACGGGACTTTCACCCTGTTTTGTTCAGCATTCCAACTGACTCAGTTATCAACGACTTTGGTAACTCCAAAGTTCAGTCCTACAACCCCACAACGCAAGCGTCATGGTTTGGGCTGTTCCCCGTTCGCTCGCCGCTACTTAGGGAATCGAATTTTCTTTATGTTCCTGCAGGTACTGAGATGTTTCAGTTCCCCACGTTTACCTCTGACAAGCTATGTATTCACTTGCCAGTAACCAGCGACTAAGCTGGCTGGGTTCCCCCATTCGGAAATCTCCGGATCAAAGCTTACGTACAGCTCCCCGAAGCATATCGGTGTTAGTACCGTCCTTCATCGGCTCCTAGTGCCAAGGCATCCACCGTGCGCCCTTGTTAACTTAACCTATTTGATACCTGACGGTATCACGGTTAGAGTTTAGCGATTAAGAAATACTTTCTTAAAAAACTCTTTAAAACGCAGTGTTAATTCTCGGTTTATATCTTATATTACAAAGAAATTGAATATCCAGTTTTCAAAGTGCAACGTTTAACAGCTCTCGCTGTTAATGGAGGATAACGGGATCGAACCGATGACCTCCTGCGTGCAAAGCAGGCGCTCTCCCATCTGAGCTAATCCCCCATATTAATTAGATGGG
>NZ_RHOE01000102.1 GCF_003946385.1 Loigolactobacillus zhaoyuanensis | reverse complement strand
AAATGGACTCGAACCATCGACCTCACGCTTATCAGGCGTGCGCTCTAACCAGCTGAGCTATAGGCCCAAAAGCGGCTAATTAATATAAGTATGAGAGTAGATCTCTCAAAACTAAACAAAGTTTCGACAAGTGTGTAGGTTTCCGTAATTATTCCTTAGAAAGGAGGTGATCCAGCCGCAGGTTCTCCTACGGCTACCTTGTTACGACTTCACCCCAATCATCTGTCCCACCTTAGGCGGCTAGTTCCCTAAAAGGGTTACCCCACCGACTTCGGGTGTTACAAACTCTCATGGTGTGACGGGCGGTGTGTACAAGGCCCGGGAACGTATTCACCGCGGCGTGCTGATCCGCGATTACTAGCGATTCCGGCTTCATGTAGGCGAGTTGCAGCCTACAATCCGAACTGAGATCGGCTTTAAGAGATTAGCTTACCCTCGCGGGTTCGCAACTCGTTGTACCGACCATTGTAGCACGTGTGTAGCCCAGGTCATAAGGGGCATGCTGATTTGACGTCATCCCCACCTTCCTCCGGTTTGTCACCGGCAGTCTTACTAGAGTGCCCAACTAAATGCTGGCAACTAGTCATAAGGGTTGCGCTCGTTGCGGGACTTAACCCAACATCTCACGACACGAGCTGACGACAACCATGCACCACCTGTCACTTTGTCCCCGAAGGGAAAGCTGTATCTCTACAGTGGTCAAAGGATGTCAAGACCTGGTAAGGTTCTTCGCGTTGCTTCGAATTAAACCACATGCTCCACCGCTTGTGCGGGCCCCCGTCAATTCCTTTGAGTTTCAACCTTGCGGTCGTACTCCCCAGGCGGAATGCTTAATGCGTTAGCTGCAGCACTGAAGGGCGGAAACCCTCCAACACTTAGCATTCATCGTTTACGGTATGGACTACCAGGGTATCTAATCCTGTTCGCTCCCCATACTTTCGAGCCTCAGCGTCAGTTACAGACCAGACAGCCGCCTTCGCCACTGGTGTTCTTCCATATATCTACGCATTTCACCGCTACACATGGAGTTCCACTGTCCTCTTCTGCACTCAAGTTTCCCAGTTTCTAATGCACTTCTTCGGTTAAGCCGAAGGCTTTCACATCAGACTTAAAAAACCGCCTGCGCTCGCTTTACGCCCAATAAATCCGGATAACGCTTGCCACCTACGTATTACCGCGGCTGCTGGCACGTAGTTAGCCGTGGCTTTCTGGTTGGATACCGTCAAAGGACTAACAGTTACTCTAGTCCCTGTTCTTCTCCAACAACAGAGTTTTACGAGCCGAAACCCTTCTTCACTCACGCGGCGTTGCTCCATCAGACTTTCGTCCATTGTGGAAGATTCCCTACTGCTGCCTCCCGTAGGAGTTTGGGCCGTGTCTCAGTCCCAATGTGGCCGATTACCCTCTCAGGTCGGCTACGTATCATCGTCTTGGTAAGCCGTTACCTTACCAACTAACTAATACGCCGCGGGTCCGTCCAAAAGTGATAGCCGAAGCCATCTTTTACATACAGACCATGTGGTCTGTATGGTTATGCGGTATTAGCATCTGTTTCCAAATGTTATCCCCCACTTAAGGGTAGGTTACCCACGTGTTACTCACCCGTCCGCCACTCACGTCGATCGACTTCCACTGCAAGCAGCTTCAGTCGACGTCAGTGCGTTCGACTTGCATGTATTAGGCACGCCGCCAGCGTTCATCCTGAGCCAGGATCAAACTCTCATATAAAATGAAAATTGATTGCTCAATTGTTTTTGTTGCTAGCGAGTTATAATTCAAATTGAATTGACTTCGCAAATGTTTGCTTTACTTCGACC
>NZ_RHOE01000101.1 GCF_003946385.1 Loigolactobacillus zhaoyuanensis | reverse complement strand
CAAGGAATCCAAGACGCGCTTAACCACCGGCCACGTCGGAGCTTGAACTACAACTGCGCCAGTGAACTATTCATTGATTTAGATGATTAACTATACCAATTTATAAGAATAGGTCGATACTGTTGCACTTGATTTGACAATTTGGGGACTCTTTTTTTATCGTTTAAATCAAAAATTTTGGACAGAGGTTTTGATAAATATAGTGGTAGAAGTCACATTAATAGCCAGTTTTAAAAATAAATAAAATGTTTTTGAGTTTTTAATTATCCCTTTTGGACAGTGATTATTGCCCGAACAGTTATTGAATAAAAATCTTTTAAATTATAAGCTTGATATCACAGAAAGAAGGCGGTTACAAAAAAGATAATCGATTAAGCAATAAATGATTTAAAAAAATGGGTGTAATATCTGGATATTATTTTCATAATACCGAGAGGGAGTTTTTAAAATGGGCAAAAACAATAGATTAAGAAATGCTACTAAAATTGATCAGCATTATAAGATGTACAAAGATGGGAAAAATTGGGTTTTTGCGGGGATTGCTATGCTTTCGTTGGGGATTGGCTTAGCAGCGCAACCAGATAAGGTTCATGCGGCGCAAAGTACCGCGCCAACGACAGAGCTGACGCCAGCAAGTAGTGATGCGGACGCCGAAACTGCCGACGCCACAGAAGTAGTTGCTACGGATACAGCGGGAACAACTGCCCCGGCTCTAGCTACAGAGAACGTTGATGTAGCTACCCCGGCCCCAGTTACTGATGTTACCGAACCAGCAACACCAGCTGAAAATGTTGAAACGACTATTCAACCAGTTACAACTGAAACAGTAACCGATCAGGCGGACGCGACACAGGTTGATAACGCTACGACCGTTACATCAGTAGAAAATACTGATGGATCTGTTCCAGCTGCAACCGATACGCCAGCCACGAATTTAGTGAATCCAACTAATACAGAACTCGAAGCTGCTAAAGCAGGCGCTAAGGCAACTTATGAGCAAACTAATCAACCAGTAATAGTTACTGCTGTCGCTGCAACGGTCCCTGTAGATACAACTAGCCAGAGTTATAAAAATGGTTATGCGCAAGCTAGTTATGATATTGTCAACAAAAAAGGATTAGCTGCTACAGCAAACAATGTTGGCGTAGCAGGTTCAATAACTCTTGTACCAGGTGGTTATACAACTTTACGGAATTTATATGGCTTAGGTAAAGTATATGAGGCTGGGCGGATTGCCAATGGTGTTGACACGTCGAAGGATGTGCATTTAAATGTATCACCTGAAACTGTTGGCCAAAGCGTTTTACTTCCTTACCCCCAAGTCCATGCTGATATTTTAGCAATGCCAAAAACGGCAACGCCATACGGCATTGACATCACTGATCCAAAGGCTTGGTGGGTCGATAGTGTTGATGTTGACAATAATTTTCTCGGGTTTGGCGGTACTGATAACGCACCCGATCATCTTGATGATGCTAATTATCAGGCTGGTTATCAGGCATATATTAAATTATGGGCTAAAGCGCAAGATGCCTATTTTACCGCTTTAGGAGAGGGGTTAAAGGATCAGCCAAGCTTATATGCAAATTCAATTGCCTATAATAAGGACGCTGTGTCTGGTAGCAATATGCCGGCAGACGTATTGGGTATTGCCTCTAATGCACTTAATTCTGCACTTGCCTCAAATGATAAAAAGAATATTTGGACGATCTATCAGAATGCCGCTATCGCTGCTATGAAAACTGTCCAAGACATAAATTCGCCAAATTATGTTGCTGGTGCCGCTAATTCTAATGCAGTCAAAGCAATCAGCGACACATTATGGCAATTAAATCAAGCTTTTGCGGCTTATATTCCGATGTTCCAGCCAGCGATTCAGTCTTATATGGAAAAAGCGATTCTGGGTAATCCGGTATCGTTAGGCGGCCAAAATGATTGGGATGTCCAATTTTTAAATGATGGCACGACGTTTGCGGATATCACGTACACTATTATGAATGGATACGCCTATCAGGATCTTGGAGCACTTGCCACGCAAATTGGTGATGTCCCATTCGCATCAATCTTCTTCTCGCAGTATATAACTAACGTTTATACTTCAATACGTAACACTATTGAAAGAGCGGACTATATTGCGGGTATCGATGGCGAAAATGATTATCTGCATGATCTGTTGCAAAATACGACCGCATTTAATCCAAGCACGCCACTTGCTAACCTGAAGACGACCATTGTTGAAGGTAAAGATTTACTTTCAGATCGTAATGGTGGTAAGTTGGCGTTATTTACCGATAATCATGGTGCCCAAGATACCACGAAATTAGCCCATGATGGTTTTTACATGACGACGGCGACGTACCTGAATAATAATACCGTCAACATTAAGCAAGCAGCCTTCCAAGCAGCGATTAGTGGTAAACCACAAGATGCTAGTGCTTATTTGTTAACTAAAACCAATACAATGGTTACCAATCTTAATTCCGCCGGAAAATCGCAGTCGGCTACAGTTGTCTTAGATAATAAAGGAAACCAATATTCAGATTATTCTAATAACCTGACTAATACGAATAATTTAATTAAAGCGGTTTACGATGCTGAATATCAAGCGGTTCAAAAAGCAATGGCTGATTATCAAGCTAATCCAACTACGACTGGAAAAAAGAGTTATAAAATCGTCTATACTCAATATTCAGATGACTCGTATTCTTCTAAATGGGTATTGGATACCGACCCCAAAGTAGCACCAGGGACATTCATGTGGATCAGCCCAGTTTCGATGAATGATACTAAAAACTGGTATACCCCACACATTGGTGAATCAACCCTTACTTCTTATAATAGTGCTGGTAAAAATGATACAAGCGGCAGTATTTATACCTCGTATGCGTTAGACGTATCAGATTATAATAATATGTTTAACTATTTAGTGGCGACTAAAGCATCTTCAGCAACCGTCACCTATGTAACCAAGGACGGTAAAATCGTTGCTAATCAGGGTATTGTTGGGAAAATCAGTGATCCGGCAGTTAATTACGTTATCGCTGCACCAGCTGGTTTTAAAGTTGATGACCCAAACTATCCTAACTATAAAGTTGGGGACACCATTTCAATTAAGTTGACTGATGATAATACTGACGACAAAACGATCCAAGTTGTGGCAATCATTTATACACCGGGTAGCCCAGGTGAGATTACCGGTACCGGCGTCACTTATCTAACGGGGAATGCCCACGAAACAATCACCTATGTTGCCGGTAAAGGTGCTGCTGAAAAGGACTTGCCAGTCAATACAGCAGTCAGTGCGACTGATCCACTTTATGGGACGCACATATTTGCGAATTCAACTGTGAAGGTTTACCGGACAGCACATTTAGACAATGACGGTGCGGTAATTTACTCAAATTGGACAACCAACGCTACTGGTACGGCAACCGCTAATGATACAGTCGCTGATGGTGCAGTTATCAAAGCCTATACACCAGTAAATGCTAAACCTGGCTATTCGCATATTGTAACTGCAACAACCATTAACACTAAAAATGTTGATTTAAACGGCAATCCAATTGCCGCTAACGCGAACATTACCGCTGCATCATTAGGGACGGTTCGGGCCACTAATCCGGCTGATAATCCAGTACCTGGTGATGACGATAACCAATATCTAGGTAAAGAAACCGAGGAAAAATTTGACGTTGCGCGGACAGTTGAAGTAAAAGCTGACACGTTTATCCAAAATGAAGACGTCAAAGTAGCCCAAACAATTCATTATACTGGCGCTGGCGCAGCTACGCCGGGCGATGTTGTTCAATGGGTAACGTATAAATCTGTTACCAACGAGAACACTGGTAAAACCGCATTTACACCTCAAGGTAATTATGGTGCGGTCAACAGTCCCAAGATTTTAGGCTACACGCCAGATAAATTGACTGTAGCAGCGGTCATTCCTGCGGCGGTTACCTTAGGCAAAGGTGAAACACTGCAAGGGACAACAATTGTCGTTAATTATGTTGAGAACAAAACGGTCATAGTTAACCCAACTGATCCGAAACAACCAGGCACGCCAATTGATCCTAACAATCCAACTGGACCGACGTATCCCGGAGGAGTGGCTGAAAATGATCTGAATAAAACGGTTAGTCGGACCATTACGTACAACGTGGTGACTGATCCAGCATTGCCAACTGTTACCACACCAAAGACCATTACGCAAAGCGGTAAATATACGCGGACGGCAACCGTTGACGCTGAAACCGGTGAATTCTTGCGGTACGGTGAATGGACGTTAAGTACTAATACCGACAGTGACAAGACTAATGATGGTTTTACTGCCGTAACGAGTCCAAAATTAGTCGGGTATACGGCTGATAAGAACGTGGCCGCTGTATCATTAGATAATACTGCAGTTGATGGCTTCAAAGCCGATTCAGCTAATGTCGCGATCAC
This sequence comes from Loigolactobacillus zhaoyuanensis, assembly GCF_003946385.1. Taxonomy (GTDB): domain Bacteria; phylum Bacillota; class Bacilli; order Lactobacillales; family Lactobacillaceae; genus Loigolactobacillus; species Loigolactobacillus zhaoyuanensis. Next base: position 1,014 of record NZ_RHOE01000101.1, on the reverse strand, counting down.
TTACAAAACTAACGGTGGAATCGTTGTCCAACCAACTGATCCGAAAGACCCAACCAAGCCAATCGATCCGAATAATCCAGAAGGGCCTAAATTCCCCGAAGGTGTGGCTGAAAATGATCTGAATAAAACGGTTAGTCGGACCATTACGTACAACGTGGTGACTGATCCAGCGTTGCCAACTGTTACCACACCAAAGACCGTTACGCAAAGCGGTAAATATACGCGGACGGCAACCGTTGATGGCAAGACTGGTGAATTAATCAGTTACGGTAAATGGACATTACGGACTAATACGGACGCTGACAACACTAATGATGGTTTTACATTGGTAACGAGTCCAAAATTAGCTGGTTATACGGCCGACAAAGACGCTACTTTGATAAAACTGACTAGTACCCAAGTAGATAATTTTGTGGCTAATACAAGCGACGTTAAAGTCACTTACAATAGTAACGGTGGCATTATCGTTCAACCAACTGATCCAAAGGACCCAACCAAGCCGATCGATCCAAATAATCCTGAAGGACCTAAGTACCCAGAAGGGGTCAGTGAAAGTGATCTGAACAAGACGGTCAGTCGGACGATCACCTATAACGTAGTCACTGATCCTGATTTACCAACAGTTACAACGCCAAAGACGGTTACCCAAACGGGTAAGTATACGCGGACGGCAACGGTTGATTCGAAGACTGGCGAATTGCTCGGTTATAGTGACTGGACGTTAAGCACGAACACGGATGATGACAAGACTAATGATGGTTTTACCGCCGTAACGAGTCCTGAATTAAAAGGTTACTCCGCTGATAAAGACGCTGCAGCTGTATCATTAGACAATGCCGCAGTCGATGGCTTTAAAGCTGATTCTGCTAACATTACGGTCACTTACACCAATAATGGTGGCACCACAGTTGAACCAACGGATCCACAAGAACCAGGTACACCGATCGATCCAACGGATCCGGAAGGGCCTAAGTACCCAGAAGGGGTCAGTGAAAGTGATCTGAACAAGACGGT
>NZ_RHOE01000100.1 GCF_003946385.1 Loigolactobacillus zhaoyuanensis | reverse complement strand
CCAGTTTTGAGAGCGTAACGTTCTCAGAAAGTGGTGTGGTGGCGATAGCAAGAAGGATACACCTGTTCCCATGTCGAACACAGTAGTTAAGCTTCTTAGCGCCGATAGTAGTTGGGAGAGCACTCCCTGCGAGGGTAGGACGTTGCCACACTATTTTATTATTCCGGCTTAGCTCAGTTGGTAGAGCGTCTGACTGTTAATCAGAATGTCGTTGGTTCGAGTCCGACAGCCGGAGTCGAGTCATGGAGAGTTGTCCGAGCGGCTGAAGGAGCATGATTGGAAATCATGTATATGGGTATTACCTGTATCAAGGGTTCGAATCCCTTACTCTCCGTCAGCTATGCTGGCCCGTTGGTCAAGTGGTTAAGACACCGCCCTTTCACGGCGGTAACATGGGTTCAAATCCCGTACGGGTCATATGGAGGTTTAGCTCAGCTGGGAGAGCACCTGCCTTACAAGCAGGGGGTCACAGGTTCGATCCCTGTAACCTCCATCAGCAATGGTTCCATGGTCTAGTTGGTTAGGACGCCTGCCTGTCACGCAGGAGATCACGGGTTCGAGTCCCGTTGGGACCGGTTATTTATTATTTTTCATATGGCTCGGTAGCTCAGTCGGTAGAGCAATGGATTGAAGCTCCATGTGTCGGCAGTTCGATTCTGTCCCGCGCCATTATGGAGGAGTAGCGAAGTGGCTAAACGCGGCGGACTGTAAATCCGCTCCTTCGGGTTCGGTGGTTCGAATCCACTCTCCTCCATTTTTTATAATAGGGATATATTTCAATGGTAGAATCACGGTCTCCAAAACCGTTGATGTGGGTTCAACTCCTACTATCCCTGCCATGGCGGTATTGGCGAAGTGGTTAACGCACCGGATTGTGGCTCCGGCACGCGTGGGTTCGATTCCCACATACCGCCCTTGTATCACATTGGGATATAGCCAAGCGGTAAGGCAACAGACTTTGACTCTGTCATGCGCTGGTTCGAATCCAGCTATCCCAGTTAAAAGTTTCAAGGTATTTGGACCTTGATGATGGCGGTATAGCCAAGTGGTAAGGCAAAGGTCTGCAAAACCTCTATCACCGGTTCAAATCCGGTTACCGCCTTTTGTTGTTTATAAAGGTGTGGTACCATACTTTTAAGTGAGCATAATATATTATGCCGGCGTGGCGGAATTGGCAGACGCGCTGGATTCAAAATCCAGTTCCCTCACGGGAGTATCGGTTCGACCCCGATCGCCGGTATCAAGATACAAACTAGGACAAAACCTAAAATTAAGGAATCCCGTTAAATCAACGTTTAGCGAGGTTCTTTTTTTTATTTATACGTATACAAAGTACAACGATTTAGATATTCTGGGCACACTGTGGTCAATCTATCAACAGGATAAAGTATAGAGCTATTAAAATTCCTCACCCGATATTAATGAAATCGTATTGCTAATTGAAGTGTTGGGAAGCCAGGGAAACGTAATTTTAGTTACCAATACTCTGCGGCGTAAAAAGGGTATTGGGGACTCGTTTTGGGTTGATGGTGTAGCTTTAGCTGGGTGTCTAAGAAATGGAATCCACATTGTCTGAAATATGATAGTACGCTATCAAATAAAAAATAAATTAAAAGCCAACCACTATTTTGAAGTGTGAAGTGAACCCCCGGTATTGGACCAAATCCAATACCGGGGGTTTTACTATGACAAAATACACTAAACTATTTAAGTTTAAGGTTGTTCAAGATTATTTGACCACTTCGCTAGGACTCGAGTTAATCGCTCGTAAATACCGGATTAAAAGTCATACAACCGTTAATAAATGGGTCAGACAATATCAATATTTCGGTACTGAAGGACTTGAAGTTAGAAGACCAGAAAAAGTTTATGATGGCTCCTTTAAGGTAAATGTTTTAAAATGGATGAAAACGAACCAAGCGTCCTTAACTGAAACTGCCCTTAACTTCGATATTTCCGCGCCATCCACGATCTGGCAATGGCAACGTACTTTCGAAAGCAGTGGTGTTGAGGCCTTGTATCGTGGTAAGGGGCAACCAAAGCTAATGCCAAGGAATAAACAAAACAAGAAAATTAAGCAGCAAAGTGAGCTAGAACAATTACGCGAAGAGAACGAATTACTAAAGATTGAGAATGAATATCTAAAAAAATTGAAGGCCTTGGTTCGATCACAACAAGACGATGAGCACAAATCATCCAAAAATTAAGGTCGAGCTATAAGCTTGTCAAGATCCTCAAAGTAGTTGGAATGGCCAAAAGTACATACAACTACGCTGTAAGTCACGTTGCCGTTGATAGCGACAAAGACGCAGGACTTAAACAAACAATTACTGATTTCAAGACTAAGGCTCCTGCGGCGGGTTATCGTCAGGTTACTGGGCAATTACGCGAAATGGGTATAGTCGTTAACCACAAGAAAGTATTACGCTTGATGCGAGAATTGAACCTACTGTCGACTGCCTTTAGTAAACAAACTCGAAAGTATAATTCTTATAAAGGAACGGTTGGCACTATTGCGAAAAACAGACTTAACCGGCGGTTCATGGCAGATCGTCCTTATCAAAAATTAACGACAGACATTACTGAAATTCGTTGGGGCAAGAAAACGATTGAAGAGCGTGCTTATTTTACGTGTATCTATGATTTGTTTTCTGGTGAAGTACTTAGCTATAATATTTCTTTAAATCCAACTGTGGCATTCACGATGAGGGTTTTAGAGTCAGCAATCGATTGCATTCCCAAGCAGTTAGGTTATCACACAACGATCCATTCAGATCAAGGATTCCAATATCAGAATTTTCGTTGGGTTCAGATTTTAAAAAAACATCGAATTTTTCAAAGTATGTCTCGAAAAGCAACGTGTTTAGATAATGCCGCAATGGAAAGCTTCTTTCACATAATGAAAGCAGAAGTGTACTATCAAAAAGAGCTCAATACGCTTGAAGAGTTAACTTCAGCAATATCGAGCTGGATTCAATATTATAATTTTTCTAGAATTAAAACAAAACTGGGTGGTAAGAGTCCGGTTAAATACCGAATTCTTACCACCCAGAAAGTTGCTTAAAGTTTCGTCCAATATTTGGGGTTCACTTCAGTGGTTGGCTTTTAATTTAAGCTTTGCGGGTCGATTTTTGCATAACTTGGTAAACAACGAACATAAGGATAAACCAGATCAAAGCAATGATCACCGATAACATTGTACTAGAATCAAATAATAGAAAAATTAGCACAGCGGTGAAGAAAAAGATACTGATATAATCTGTTACCGGATATCCCGGCATACTGAAAGCAGCGTAGCCAGCTGGCTGTTTCTGGCGATATTTAACGTGGCACCATAATAAAATCAGCCATACGAAAACGAAATTGATTGTAGAAACGCCTGAAATTAAATTGAAAATACTAGCCGGCATCAGATAATTTAGAATAACGATCACGAATAGAATAGCAGAAGAAAAGCGTAACGCTAAATTAGGGACGTTGTTGCGACCAAGCTTAGTAAACTGTTTCGGTGCATTACCGCTGCGGGCTAGTGCGTGGAGCGTGCGACTAGTGCTGAAAATGGCACTGTTGGTAGCTGACATTGCGGCAGTCAATACGACAAAGTTAAGGATCCCAGCAGCACCCACAACACCGATACTAGAAAAAACTTGAACAAAGGGGCTGGTAGTCGTGGTGATGTGATTCCATGGGTAAACACTCATGATGGCGACCATTGATCCAATGTAAAAGAGGCCGATCCGAATTGGTAAACTGTTGATTGCTTTAGGTAGGTTGACTTTAGGATCAGTCGTTTCACCAGCGGTTAGGCCGACCATTTCAATACCAACAAAGGCAAAAACTACCATCTGAAATGACATAAAGAAGCCAATGGCACCAGTTGGAAAGAAGCCGCCATGACTGACCAAGTTACTAAAGCCAGCGGTCCCGCCACCATGTACCGGAAAATGAATGATCGCTAGAACAATGCCGACGACCACTAACGCCAAAATCGCCACTACTTTGATCATTGAGAACCAGGATTCCATTTCACCGAACAAACCAACATTGACTAGATTGACCAGTAGCAGCAATAGAATGATGATCAATGGCGTAGCCCACTGAGGAAAACTTGGGAACCAATATTTAACGTAGATACCGCTGGCGGTTAAATCCGCCATGGCTAGACTGATCCAACAAAACCAATAAGTCCAGCCAGCGACAAATTCCATGCGCTTGCCTAGATAGAGTTTGACGAAATCTAGGAATGAACTCTTACTGGTGTCGGATAGTAACAGTTCACCGATCGCTCGCATTAGGAAAAAGCAAAAGATACCGACGATCAGATACGATAAAATAATTGCGGGTCCAGCGGCACGGATTGCAGTACCTGAGCCTAAGAAAAGGCCAGTACCGATAGCGCCACCGATGGCGATCATTTGGATATGCCGACTTTTCAACGAACGGGATAGTTTCTGTGGATCTTGCATAAGTGGATCCTCCTCTGTTTCTTGATTTTTATATCTGACCGAGGTATTTTATAGTAATTAAAAACGCCCCTAGTGCAGATATCTTTGCACTAGGGGCGTTTGATTAACGCTGTTCCACCCAAGTTTCACAATTCATTGAATTGCCTCTAATGATCTATAATGCGATCAACCTTCATACAACGCCATTCAAGTGAGTCAGCTTGCAGCATGGGCTGACCTCTCTGGACACCTGATTAAAACAATTGTTACTCAGTGTATTAAAGATTCAGGGTTTTGTCAAGTTAGTCTAAGTATTAGATGAACACAATATCAAAAAATTAGATAGTTAGCCGCAAATTTATCAAAGTAATTTTCAAACTACACCGTATTACAAAAATATTTTTTGTATTTAATAACGATAATAGATAAGCGCTTTATTTTGACTTTAATCGGAACGGATTTTGAATTATTTGTCATGCTTATTATAACAAATCGCTAATTATAGATAGGTAAAACGAATTCATTGAAAACGTAAGCGGTTAAGCTTTATAAGCGATAAAGTCAAAAATGATAAAGAAATTCATCAAAAGTTGGTGAGATATTTTTATCGGAATAGATTATAATGAAATTAGTAATACGAGTAGTTGCTTTTTCTAAAAGTAATCTAATTAATTTTAAAAGTGACTTAATATATTTACAATCAGATAAAATTATTTTGATGGTCAGATTTTAATTCAGTGGGGTGAATTATAATGAGTAAACAGAAACAAGAATTATTTCCCAAATTGCAAGAACAAATTAGCCACACGATAAATCCTATTAAATCAGTATTTTCATTAATATTCATATTTTATGGATTTAACTTAACCGGCGGAAGCAGCGGAGAAAAGCTCTTTGGGTATTTGATAGCCAGTTTGCCGGCGCGGTAAATTGTTTAGCTTTGACTCAACTGCTTGGATATCATGAGGACCCAAAATATCCATGGATAGACCCTTGGGTACATCGCGGCGGATCATTCGATTATGCGCTTCGTTAGTCCCACGCTCAGAG
>NZ_RHOE01000010.1 GCF_003946385.1 Loigolactobacillus zhaoyuanensis | reverse complement strand
TGTGTTCGTTATTGTTTGGTCGCTATAACAATAACACGGAAGGTGCTTTTTTGGTACACCATTTTGGTGAAACTCTCAATCAAAGATAAAACGATGGTGTAGCAACATTCTCGTTAAGGTTTAGGAACAGATATGCATAATTCAGGTTTCTGACTGTTTTACCGGTGTTTTTATGCGAACATAATCTATTTTTACAACTACGAGTCTCTAACAACTGTCGATTAATCCTAATTGAACTAGCTAAGACGATTAAACTAACCAATTAAATAGTGTTCTAAAACTGCCAAGGTGAAATGGAGGCGCTGGCGTATCACTGTCGCTCGTTCTTAATGACACTATTTACAAGTATCGTAATTAGTACTTATTTGCTAAACAGAACGCTCTTCCCGTTGTCGATTGGACTATTGCCGAGGTGCGGCAAGTCCAACGCGCCACTGTCGCTCGTTCTTAACAACTAAGTTTAACAAGTATCAGAAACTAGCACTTATCCGCTAAGCAGTGCTTGCTTCCCGTTGTCGATTGAACTAAGGCGAAAACCGCCAAGTTCAAGTCGCACGCGTTCCACGCCAGCACCGGAATGGAACCAAACAAAATCTGTCCTAATTAAACTTTAGAAAGAACTAAATCATTTATTCACAGCTTTATTTTTAACGAGCTATTGAATTTGATAAGCGCTATCCAGCAACTCAACTTTGTCCTTTAATCCGGCAGTCAAATAGATCTGCTGGGTTTGCGTCACATAAATAGCGGCTAGATCAGGTTGTTGCGCAATTAATTTTCTGCTAGCTAATCCCTGATAAAAGGCAATCGTCGTCCAGATATCTGCGGTCAGCGAGTCAGGGGCAATAATCGTCACGCTGGCTAAATTATTTTCAATCGGGTAGCCGGTTTGACTATCGAACATGTGATGGTAATCGTGGCCGTCAATTTGTAAGTGGCGTTCGTAAATACCAGAGGTAACCACCGCGGCCGCAGCGGTGGTCAAGCGCATAATCATTTGCCCACGCTGTCGATCTGGCGCTTGGATACCAACGCGCCATTGTTGTTGTCCAACTAAAAGAATGTTGCCACCGAGATCAATGATCCCTTGGACCACGTGGCGTTGTTGCCACAGTGTGCGGATCGCGTCGGCAATGTAGCCTTTGGCAATAGCGCCGAGATCAAGCTCCATCCCGCTTTGCCGTAGAAAAACGCTGTGTTGCTGCTCATTGAGTTCGATCTGCTGTGGATCGATCAAGGGTAACTTAGTAGCGATTGCTCGGTCGCTAGGTTTGTGGGCATCACTAAAGCCGATGTGCCAAAGCTTAACTAATGGGCCGATTGCAACGTTAAAACCAAGTTGTTGCAAGCTAACATTAACGGCGGTTTGCACTAACTGATAGGTCAGCGCTGAAACAACGACTGCATGTTCACCGGCGGTATGGTTGATCGCCATGACTTCCGATTGTGGCCGATTAACGGTCAGAACATCTTCATAGTGCTGGATCAAGTGATAGGCTGCTTCAAGGTCAGCCTCAGTTGCTGGCGCAAAAACGGTTAAATTGATCAAAGTCCCCAGGGCAAAATAACTTTTCTTAAGTGGCAGCATTTAAACTACGCCTTAACTGTTTTGGCGATGGCGTTTTTAACTGCACTCTTGATGGCGTTGCTGGAAGCTGAAGCGCCGGAAATGGCGTCAACATCGTAACTGTTAGCGGCGACCATCGCTGCGGGTAATTGTTCGACCGCGGCCTTACCAACGTCTTCACTTTCACTTTGTTTGACCACTTCAACGGCTTGGATCTTGTCGTCAGTGTAGGTGACGCGGACCACCACTTGGCCACCAATACCGGCTTCGCTAACGCCTAAATATTGGTTCGGGCCAACGCTGATATCAGCCAGTGAATCCGCGGCGCCTAAGTCATTGCCACCGAGATCAACGTTAGCCGCGGCGATGACTGGGGCCACCATGGTTGCTGATTTTTCTTTGGCCGCATTTTCACCGGCAATTTTACCGAAAATCAAGCATTCGGCTAAGTTGCTGCCACCGGCGTATTGGTTAGCGTTGGCGCCACCGAGTTCGCCAGCACCGTATAAATGCGGAATTGGTTGTTGCTTGGTGTTCAGGATCTCGGCGTTAGCGTTGCGGCGCGGGCCACCTTGGGTATTGAGCATGCCGGATTCTAATTTGACGGCGTAATACGTGCCGGCGGTAAAGGCGCGCATCGTTGCTGCGGCGCGGTGCTGACTGTAGTCGACGCCGTTTTCAGCAAAGCCGTTAAATTCAGTGACCGTTTGTTGTAATGTTGTTGCATCTAAATCAGTTTTAGCAGCTAAATCAGCCAAGTTATCGGCTTTAACTACGCGGCTAAAGAAGTCAGGATCGGGTAGTTTTGTCGCTGCTTTGAATTGATCATATTGCTGCTGATCAAAAATCAAGTAAGGGTGATCCTGGGCGGTCGGGATCCGCCAAGTGCCATGATCGTACAAGCGACCGTGCCGGTTAGCTTCATCTTCGCGGAAGTAGCGGCTGCCATCGTCACCGACTACAAAAATACTGCCGGTGTACAGGTCAGTCCATGGCGCCAGAATTAATTTGCCGCGTTCGCCGGGCTGGGTCGCAAAGGTCATGCCTGATAGCATGCCGAGGCCTTCGTAACTCTTCATATGCCACATGTCGGCGCCAATTTCTTCGGCCATCTTGATGCCATCGCCTTGGTTGTAAAGGGTGCCGATCGTTGCTAAGTGTGGCGCGCCTAAATAATCTTGGATCGCTTTTTTATCAGTTTCAAAGCCACCGCAGGCCAGTACAACACCGTTTTTAGCTTGGATGTTAACGTTGTGACCATTACGTTTGATCGTGACGCCGGTGATTGCTTTAGTCAATGGATCTTGAATCAAATGTTGTGCCGGTGAAGCTAACCAGACATCGATATTTTGATGACGGTCAACGACATGCTGGCGCAAATTCTTCCACAATGCTGCGTCGAAAAAGCCTTCGTGGACCATGCTTAGGTCAAAGGTATCAGCCCCGGCGTATTCCGGATATTCGGGCGCTAAGCCTTTAGCGACTTCACCTTTGGTTCCATTTTTGTAGGTATCGTTGTAGCTAACGGGTTCAACATCGAGATGATCACGGAAGTATTGGCGCATGTTGACCATGCCATGAACGTAGGTCTGCAAGAGGTCAGCGTCCAAATCGATCGGGCCGAGCATCGCTTTGTAGTAAGCCAACATTTTATCGTAGTCAGTCCCCGTGGCCACGACTTGGCCGGCATAACGCACGTTGCCGCCTTCGTGACCTTCTGGAGCTGCATCGGTCAACAAGACTTTAGCGCCATTATCAGCGGCAAAGCGGGCGGCCGTGGCACCAGCAGCGCCGAAACCAATAACGATCACGTCATACGCACCGTTCCAAGTCAGCTGCGGTTTTTCAGCTATTTTTGGCGCTGCTTTTTTGTATTGTCGATTAATGATCCGCGCAAAGTCAACAAAATGGGCGAAGCATGCTTCCAAAAAGCTGCGCGTCTGCGCGTCTTTTAATTGGTGCTGGGTGTCGAAGGCATCCTTAACGTGACCGAGTAGAAATTCGTCACCTGGCAAAACGATGGCACCTACGCCAGGTGAATCCAAAATCTGGCGCAAATGTTGCTGGGCCCGTGACGACCCCTGGGGACCATACGAAGCGCCAACGACCATGACTGGTTTATGCGTGAAGGGATGAACTTGGCAAGATAACCATTCCAGCGCGCTTTTTAATGCAGCAGGAATCGAATGATCGTATTCCGGTGTCGCGATGATCACACCGTCAGCCGCAGCGATTTTAGTTGCTAATTGTGCGACGTTGGCGGGCGTTGGCTTCATAATATTTTCGTTAAATAGTGGCAATTGATTAATTTCACAAATTTCGATTTCATGCTGCGAGCCGAAATGGTTTTGCATATATTGGAGCAGAATACGGTTATTAGAATAATCCGCATTAGTTCCGACGATACCGATAAATTTCATAGAATAACCTTCCTTACATATATTATGCGATAAGTGACATATCGCATTTAGTCACAATGTTATAAATGAAAGGGCTTACTCAATGTGTCACTCTTTCACCTTCTATAATAATCTATTTTAGTAAATTGTGAAATAATTATTTTGTGTTAAATTTATGTTAATTTTGGCATATAATATTAAATGAGTAGAGGTGAGCGCAATGACGCCATTGGAAAAGGATAAACAATTTAGTATGATTTTAATGACGATCGCCAAGTTAGGAAATATTTCTGCGGCGGCCGAAGCATTATTTATGACCCAACCAGCAGTGAGCAAAATAATTAAGCAGCGGGAAACGCAGTTGGCGACGCGCTTGATCGAGCGGCGGCATCATCCATTGCAACTAACGTATGCAGGGGAATATTATTTGCAGCGGCTCCAGCACATCACGGCACAATACGACTCGTTGTACCATGGCCTAGCTAATCTGAATGAAGCGGGTCACGGCCGCTTAGTCATTGGTGTGACCCAATCGTTAGGCGAGCAGATATTGCCTCGGCTGCTGCCACAATATCACGCCGCGTACCCGAATGTTGACTTACGCTTAGTTGAATATCCCAGCAGTGAAGTGGAAAATGAGTTGCTGAACGACAATTTGGATTTATATATCGGCGTTTTACCCGTTGATAATCCTAAAATTCACTATCAATTATTTGCTCGCGAGCCGGTTTATTTGCTATTGCCACCCAGCCACCCGCAGTACCGACAAACAACTAAAGCAGTGACACTGATCAATGATTGTCGTGCGCTTATTGCCGGACAACCGCTAATTCTAGAAAATGAGAATTCGGGCTTTCAACGTTTGCTTGCTCAGTATTTAGCTAAAAATAATATTGAACCACAAATCGTGTTGCGAACGGCTAGCTTGGATACCGGCATCAAATTAGTGCAACATAACTTTTCGGCAGCTACATTTGTGCCACAAATGGTTTGGCAAAGCCATCCCAGCAACGTACCATTAGCCACCTATCAGTTAGCAACAACTGAATTACAAAGTGAAACGGTGGTCGCCTATAAGCGCGATCAATTGCTGACTAAACAGGAAAAAGCGTTTATTGATCTGGCAGTGAAAAATGGGATGACCACGTGAAATGTAAATGGCAATACGCAGAAAGCATTCCCGTAGATCGATTAAATGAAGTACGAAAAACTAGCTTGATCGTTTAAAAAATAACACTGGGGTCAAACGTATTCAGAGTAAGAAAAAAGCAGGTATCAAATCTAGATTTAGATTTGATACCTGCTTTTGTGATTGATCAAACACTTACTCAAGTACTTAAATAGTTTAGGCACCCATTTCCCAATGACCAAGATTGCTGGCGGCAAGTGTTTCGAAGTATGCTAGTAGCTCAATGGCGGCGTGGCGATCAACGTGCGCGATCGCGTTGAAGCCGGAGCCAGTTGGGACCACGTTACTCATACTCGTGACTTCGTTACCATTTTCAATGGTAACTTGAGCGAAGGTAGCTGACCAATTTGGCCCCATATTTTGTGCAAAGACGAAGAATAAATTAAAGCCATCACTTAAATAAGCTGGCATGGCCCAGGCTTCTGCGTCCATTGGCTCAGGGATCACATTTTCTTGGAAAACTAGTAATGGTGCTGTTTTAGCAGTGATTGGTTGATCTAAAATAAAAATAGCATTCTCAAATTCAGGACTGCCGGGTTCTGCGGATAAATTCACGGCGGGACCTCCCTAATAGCTAATTAATTACGAAAAGTTTTTCAGGTAAAAGGCGTATTTTGCCTTGATCTCTTTGATCGGTTGATCGACAACATGCTCATAACCGGCGGCATCAACTAAAAAGCGTTGACGGACGATCTCAGTTAGTTGTTTGCGCAAAACCGCATTAGCTGCGGGAATTGGCGTGGTATGAATATCGAAATTTTTCAAATAGTTAGGCGTCAATAATTTGGCGAAGTCATTAAAGGTATCCGCAAATACTTGAGCATAGGCCTTATCTGCATAATTTAATTCGATTTCTTCCAATTTAGTGTAATAAACTTGATCATCTAACTTCTTTTTATTCTTGATGATGTGCTGGGCGTCATATTCGTGGGTCAAATAAGCATCCCAATCACGAAAAGCGTATGCGGCTAAGCGTTCAACAAATTGTTGCCCTTCTGCTGATAGGTTTTGCCGTTTTAATTCGTGATCGTCGCGAATAAAGTAAGGGTGAGCGAGCCGTTGAATGACGAAATCATAAAAAGTGGCGGGAATGATTTCGCGAACACTATCTGGATCATATAATGGTCCAGTGCCAGGTTGAGTGGGCAAGTTACGCAAAGCTTGTCGAGTCTGATCAACAGCGAAAATTAAATCTTCGAGATCAGTATTGTTAGGATCAGGCTGGCGACTGATCACTTGTAAGATTTGGGTGTACAAACGAACTAAATCGCTGCACTCTGTTTTTTGGTTAGCAAAGACTGCTTCTTGGGCTTCATATTTACGTGTTTCGCGTTCTAATTGAGCCTCTAACGCAACTGCCATCCGTTCAATTTTTACAGGTAAGACTGGTTGGTCAAAGGATTCTTCTGCCACCGTATGGACTGCGCTACGTAATTGGGGCCGCAGTTCAATGAAATCGGGGTAGTCGAAAACGTTCGGGAATTCCTCCTTTGGCTTAGCTGCATTGGCTGGTTCTTCTGAGTTACCAGTCAACGCGGCGTGATTGATGTGAAAATGTGCCATGATGGGTTCACCTATCTTTCTTAATAAAAAGCTATATCCACTATAGACGCTTCAATTGTAAAAGTGAATTAGTGAAATGCCTAATAAAATTAGTTAGTGCCATAAAATGATGCTTAGACGTGTTCCACTCCGCCTAAGTACAAAATAACAACTAAATTAGAATTGCTTTAAACCGCCAAATAAATTCAACAGGACAACAATTAAAACGGCAATATTGCCAAGGCAAGCTAATAGGATAATACTGAAACGTAAGCTAAATATTTGGTAGCCACGACCAGCATAGTCATGCCGCTGTCGTTGCCCACGATATTTGACGGCGGCGACTAGCGTTAGCGCTAACAAAATCACTTGAAGCAAACTACCAATTAAAGGGGCGTAAGTCTGATTGGTTAAAAAGAAATAGTTCATGAGCGTCAGGGTGCCAGTAATAATAGCTAATAAAAACATTAGGTTACCTCTAATACATATTCTAACAAAATTATGACCAAATGAATTGATTTTTTTGATAAAAATTTTATTATGTGGTACGAAGCTTGTATTTGCGGACTATAAGATCGATTTTTTTAGTGGAATTAGCTATAATAACAACAATAAACGTCGTTAAATAATACATAAATATTCTATATACAAGGAGAATCGAGATGGCGATTTCAACATTACAAAATACCTTTGAACAACAATTTTCGCTGTGGGTGCTGTATTTTTTCGCCTATGCGTTTGTTGGTTGGCTGTGGGAAAGCGCTTATGTCAGTGTGCGCAAACGGCACTGGGTCAATTCTGGTTTTTTGATTGGGCCGATCATCCCAGTCTATGGATTTAGTATGGCGGCGGTATTGGCCGTGATCGAGCCGTTTGAAAATAATTTGGTGGTTCTTTATCTGCTAAGTGCGTTGCTAGTTACTTTGATCGAATACGTGACTAGTTGGTTGATGGAACAATTATTCCACGCACGGTGGTGGGATTATAGTGACGTGCCATTAAATATTAACGGACGTGTGGCGATCCCAATTTCGTTGTTCTGGGGTGTCGGCGTTGTCTTGATCGTTAAGTTTATTCAGCCATTGGTTGCCCACTTAGTACTATATTTAGCCGTGCATTACGGTATTTTTATGGTCATCGGCTTAATTGCCATCCTGATGTTTGACTTCGGCTTTACATTGGCTAATGTTATTGCGTTTGGTGCAGCAACGAAACGAATTGGCGATGCGATCGAGGACAAAAAAGGTGAGCTTAAAGCTAAGGTGGCTGACACAGGTGCTAAATTAGAGCACGAACACGCTTGGCTGGAGGCTTTTCGGGCTAACACGGGTGAACGTGAACAACTGCCTAATTTGAATTTTGTCCAGCGGCGGCTGTTGCGTAGCTTTCCACATTTAAGGTTGAACAACACGCGGACCTCGGTCAAGGATATTTCGGCATTAGCAGAATTACGTAAACGATTGGCGCAACGAAAATAGACGAGGAGATTGTCTAAGTTAAATGCTTCTGCAACTGATGAAATATACGCAACGTTACTGACTACACTTAAGCTTGAACCGTACGTTGTATCAGTGATTCGGACGGATAACGATACTAGTTTCTAAATATAGGCTAACAGCGATTATACCTAAGCAAATAATTTGGGATGCTCGTGAAGCTGTTGCTAGTTTGAAAATCGTGATTGACTTTTGCTGTTCGGGACCCTATACTTGCTTTAAATTAAAAATTAATTAAAAAAGATGTTGATGGAAAGAGTAAGTTTTGCGAGTCGATTTTAAGCGACTGCCAATGGTGAAAGGGCAGATCAAAAGCAGAACTGAACATGAATCCAGAGTCTTAACAAGAGTGAAAGCCTTTGTTACAGTGGAGTCTGTTATTACTCCCGGCATGTTTGTGCTTTTGAGGTGTTACCGTATATTGGTGACGTGAATTTGGGTGGTACCACGATATTATCGTCCCTGCAATATTTTGCAGGGACTTTTTTTGTTTTAAAATTAAATTAAAATGTGAGGTTAGTTTTATGAGTGATGTACAGTTTACAGCAGAAGCAGCACTAAATTTTGGTCCAGCCAATGCGGATCATCAAGTAGTCTTAATTTTAAATTTAGGTTGTCCAGATAGTCGGCAATGGTACTTGAATAATCGGCAGGCATTATTTTTTGCCACTGATTCTGGATCGATCAAGTTACAATTAAAATTTTGGAATAAGCCGGTCGCTGATTTAGCTAACGGTAATATAGCCAATAAGTTCATCGATTATAGTCAGCCAAAAGCAGCACTAGCATATATAGATGCGGTTTATGCGCAACAAAATGAATTAAATGCAGCAGTTGATGCAATAGAATTCATTAAAACAAATTTTAAAACTTCAACAACGACTGAGCCAGCAACGATTGCTGCAATCGATACTGAGGTTGCACATAATCAAATTACCAGCTTACCGACCGTAATTTTCGACGATCAAATTTATGCAGAAGACACTCTAGTACCATTAACAACACTATTAGACAATTGAAGGGGGGATTTGTAT
Source organism: Loigolactobacillus zhaoyuanensis (assembly GCF_003946385.1). Taxonomy (GTDB): domain Bacteria; phylum Bacillota; class Bacilli; order Lactobacillales; family Lactobacillaceae; genus Loigolactobacillus; species Loigolactobacillus zhaoyuanensis. Next base: position 52,743 of record NZ_RHOE01000010.1, on the reverse strand, counting down.
GAATCGGTTTCGACTCAATTCGGTTAATCAATGGCTGACTTTGTGGCGTGGAAGTGCCAGAAGTGATACAGCCATGTGCTTTCTGTAGATCAGTTGTATGTAATTCAACTCAATACAAGAAAGTAGGCTGGTTCGATGACCGCTATTAAAAAAATATCATTGCCCATTCAATTATTGATCGCGCTGTTTTTAGGACTTGTTTTAGGTAAATTCATTCCAGGGGCTGATAGCTTTTATAATTTACTAGGAACTGTATTTCTCAATGCAATTACTATGGTGATTTTACCCTTGATTTTCCCAACCGTTGTGGTTGCTGTTGTTCAAATTTTTAAAAAACAAGCATTTGGTAAAATTTTATTGAAAACTTTTGTGTACTTTTTCGTGGTTACCACAGTCATTATTTTTATATACTTAGCAGCTGGCTATTATTTTAAATTTGGGACTAGTGTACAAACTAATGTTGATACTCAGGCGCTAAAAGGAATCGCAACTAAAGTCGATCTATGGACTTTTATCGCTAATGTTGTGCCGACCAATGTATTTAAAGCCTTTGCTGATAATGATTTATTGGCAGTCATCTTCTTCGCGATTGTTTTAGGCCTTGGACTAGGTGCTTATGGGCCACAGAAATCGGCGCCATTATTAAAGTTATTTGATATTTGGACTAAGGCAATTTACAAAATAACTGATTTTATTATTAAGTTATCACCGATTGGGATTTTTGGCATCATTGCTCATGATATTAATAGTGTGGGCAGTGGGAAAATTCTATCATTGATCAACTTTATTGTAGGTCTCTACATCGGGTATTTGGCCTTAGCAGTAATTGTTTTTCCAATTATTGCACTAATTTTCAAGGTTCCGTACCTTCAAACTTTCCGTAGTATTCAGGATTTATTCTCACTTGCCTTTTTCTCAGGTAGTTCAAGTGTTGTCTTACCTAAGTTATTGGAACGACTTAAACAGACAGGAACATCAGCAACGATCACAGATTTTGTTGTGCCACTAGGATATACCTTCAATTTAGAAGGAGCTACTGTGTACCTATCAATTGCGGTTGCTTTTATTGCCAACAGTTATGGTGTACAAATAAACTTAGTTTCATTACTAACGATCACCTTGTTGTTAACATTTATTAGTAAGACGATCGCTACGGTTCCTTCGGGCGCAGTTGTTGTATTGCTAGCTACTGCTGCTCAATTAGGGTTACCAAAAGAAGGTGTCGCGTTGATCTTTGCAGTTGATTTCTTCGCTAATGCTGGCCGCACAGCACTTAACGTTTTAGGTAATGCATTGGCAGCTAAAGCCTTAGATACTCAACGTCAGACTAAAGTGGCCCAAGCACCATTAGCGGCTAAAATCGCTAAAAATTAAATTAATTTGGAGGAAATTATTATGACTGAAGAACAACCTAAAGTTTATGTTTTGCATGAGAATATTGATTGGACACGCCATTTAGTCACCTGGTTAGAAGATAAAAAAATACCTTATGAATTATGGGACTTATCACAAGGCATCTTGGATCTAACCAGCACACCGCCAGCAGGAATCTTTTATAATCGGATCTCAGCGTCTGCGCACACCCGCAATCATCGGTACACACCAGAATTTGGGCAGCAAGTTATTAAGTGGTTAGAGGATAATCATCGAGTCGTCTTAAATGGTTCCAATGCCATTGACTTAGAAATCAGTAAAGTTAAGCAATATCTGGCTTTGCAACAAAGCGAGATCAAAACGCCGGCAACAATTGCAGTTTTAGGTAAAGAAAACTTAGTGGCTGCCGCAAAACAACTCAATATTTTTCCGTTGATCACCAAACATAATCGTGCCGGTAAAGGGGCGGGTGTTCATCGTTTTGATTCATTAACAGAATTAAGTGCCTATGTGGCTAGTCCTGATTTTGAAGAACCTGTTGATGGTATCACGTTGTTGCAACAATACATCAAACCAATCGACGGCCGGATCCGCCGTTCAGAGTTTATTGGTCGGCACTTTTTATACACAGTATCAATCGATTCAAGTCAAGGTTTTGAATTATGCCCAGCAGATGAATGCCAGATCCCTAATATTAGTAAATCTAAATTTGAAATTATCGGTCCATTGGCAGATGGACAACAACAGGCCTATGAAGCTTTTCTCAATGCTAATCAGCTAGATGTAGCAGCGGTTGAATGGGTAGAAGATGCGGCACATAATAGATATGTTTACGATGTGAACACCAATACTAATTACAATGATCAAGCAGAAACGGAGGCTAATATTTTTGCTCATGAGCATTTGGCATTGTACTTACAACAAGTCCTTAATGAGCAATACGCAACAATAACGAAGTAACGATAATGTATTGAATTTATATTATTTTATGTTTTTCAAGACTTGATTTTCTATGAGAAGCTTTAAAATTAAAATTTTAGACTGATCACGTCTAAAAAAACCGGCTAAGTGTCACTTAGTCGGTTTTTGTGTTTAGCTGTGTAGTTTTCAACGGTAAGTACTGTTGTAGAAATCCAACGATATGGCGTTGGTACCGTTGGGGATCGAGCCAGAAGCTTTCGACATGGGTCGCACCTTTAACTAACCACAATTCACGCGGACCTTGTGTGGCGGCGTAATTACTAAAAGCCATCTCGCTGGGGACGAAGCTGTCACGATCACCGTGAATAAAGAAAATCGGTAAATGATTCTGCTGCAGCTGGGTGGTTGATTGCACGGCGTTAAGGTAGTAGCCTAAGCGATGTTTATTGATCAGACTGACCAGCGGTACAAACGGGTATTTAGGTAAATGAAATTGCTTTTTCAACAAATAAGCGAGTTCGGCTTCCACACTGGAATAACCACTATCTGCGATCAATGCTTTGACCTGTGTTGGCAATTTTTCACCGCTCATCATTTCCACGGTCGCACCACCCATACTGGCGCCAAAAAGAACGATCTCAGTATCCGGACCGACTTCTTTGATAATTAGCTGTAACCAATCTAGATAGTCTAAGCGATCAAGCCAGCCGAAGTTGATATATTCGCCAGCGCTGTAACCATGACTGCGATTATCTGGCAACAGGACGTTGAAGCCTAATTGATGGAACATATAGGCATAATTGGCCATGGTTGAGCCGTTACCTTTGTAACCATGCGAAATGATCACAACACGTTTGCTGGCAGGAGCAGGAATAAAATGAGCGACTAAATGGTTAGCCGGTTCGTTGGGATGTAGCTGCCAAGTTGTTTTATCAATTTGTTTATACCAGTCGATATAGTGGTAATAAGCCGTCGCGTATTTTTGCTTGTCCGCAGAAGTTTCAGGCACGTAATCGACGCGCTTAAAAGCATAATCGAACAGGCGCAAACTTGCGCCAAATACGCTGGAGGCGACAACTATTGGTGCCGCCAATTCTGCGGCAGTGCGTTTACTTATTTTCATGATCTCATCGCCTTATTGTCCTCATTATACGCGGTTTTCATGGAAATACCTATTATTTATAACTATTAAAAATTTGGCTGGAGTACGCGGCAGGATAACTAGATTATTAGTCGGCTTGGGTGCTTGGTCGTAGCCAGCGGCCAACTAATCGACGCTGACTGATCAATACCGGGATCAATAAAAGTAGCGCTAGAAAACCGCAGGCGGGAAAGCCCCATAAACCAGAGAATACATCCATTACGCCACCAACATAGAGGCTCCCGATCGGCGTGGTACCTTGATTTAATAGAACGTAAACACTCATAATACGGCCGCGCAGTTCATTTGGAATCGAAAATTGGAACGAAGCATTAGATTGATTTAAGAAAATCATATTACAAAAACCAATCGCCACCATCAGTACCATGGCTAAGCCAAATGAACGCACAAACAACATGGTGGCTTGTAGGGCAGCGGTGCCACCTGCGGCAAACAAATAAATATTTCGCTGTAGACCAAAACGTGACATGTAGCTCATTAAAAAGGCTGCGACCAGTGAACCTAGGCCCGTAGCTGAAAGTAAATTAGCGTAGGTTTGTGCACCAGAATGAAGAACTGTTTTAGCAAAAATAGGGATGATCACGTTATTGTTATAATTTAGCGTACAGACGATCAACATTAGTTCGGCACTTAAGCGCACGTCAGCGTGTGACCAAACATAGGCCAAGCCAGTTTTAATATCAGACCAAATTCGTTGCTGTGACGGCGTTGCGACTACAGCTTTTTGTTTAATTAAGAAGAGCCCCAATAAAACAGCAATATAGCTGATCGTATCGACCAAGAAACAAAAACCGACACTAAATTGGACCATTAATAAACCAGCCAATGAAGGCCCAGCGATTTTAGCTAAATTAAAAATCGTTGAATTCAGCGAGATCCCGTTCATAAGGTCTTTTTGACCGACTAGCTCAACGACAAATGACTGCCGGGTCGGCGTGTCAAAACTTTGCAAAATCCCATAGCCAATGGCGATCAATAAAACTTGCCAATACTGAACGACCTTCAAATAAACAATGACGGTCATGATGATCCCTAAAATTAGAAAACCTAGCTGGGTCAATAAAAGAATTTTGCGTTTAGAATAGCGATCAATCAACGTGCCAGCAACTAAGGTCAATAAAAGGATCGGTATAAACTGGCAAGCCGATAAAATACCAACTAGTAACGCTGATTTAGTCATTTCATAGACTAGCCAAGTTTGCGCAGTTCGTTGCACCCACGTGCCCATCACGGATATACATTGACCGATCCAAAAATAACGGAAATTTTTAACGTGTAAGGAAGAAAAAGTGCTGCGTAAAACATTCATCATTAGCCCAACCTTCGTGGTCAGATTCTGGGGATAATCAAGTAGCAGCTAAACTGAATGCTGAAAATCGGCGAACCTAGTAAATTATTGTTCTCATTATTAGGCTTCGCTAAAGGGATGTCAATTTTTCTTCACCGCGAGTAAATGGTTGATCTAACAGTAAAGTATCCGGCAATCACTAAACTGATGACACAGGTTATTTCCCCCAACCCAGGTTTTCAGTTATACTAGACCGTGAGATTAAAATTGCAGGGAGCGAAAAATAAATGACGAAAACGCGAGCCGAGCTGAAAACTGAGGCCAAGACATTATTGCATGGTCACTGGGGCACGGCAATCTTGTTAAACTTAATACCAAATATTCTGACAATTATTTTGTGGGCGTTTATTATGTTCAGCGGCATGATTCGTGACGACGTTAGCACATTGGCCTGGTTATTTGAACTATTAACGCAAATTGTAGTAGCCTTGACCACTGTAGGTGTGTCGTTAACTTACTTACGTTGGCTACGGGACCCGCAACGGAAAATCAACCCATTTCGCGATCCATTCTTTCCGTTTGATGCAGGTTGGTTCGTACCATTATTGATGTTGGCCGTAGCGATTTACGTTTTTACTACCTTATGGTCAATGCTTTTCTTGATTCCAGGGGTGATCAAATCGATCTCTTATAGTCAGACATACCTGATTTATCAAGACACACGCTTGGCTGGCAAACAGCAGCTTAATCCGTTAGCGGCGATCACGCTTAGTCGGCAATTAATGTATGGTCATAAAATGGATTATTTTATATTAATGCTAAGTTTCTTAGGTTGGGACTTGCTAGGCGTGATCACGTTAGGTATTGGCTTCTTATGGATCGCACCTTACCAATCCGCAACGTACGCAGCTTTTTACAATGATTTGGTGCAGACTAAGGCGGCGCAAACAATAGAAAACGATTCACCAACTGCCTAAACTGATATATTAGACCATTGTGTGTTTTAAGTTAAAGTCGTTTCAAATTGAAGCGGCTTTTTTTTGTTCAAAAAGGTTGCCTGATAGCGTACGTGTAGCTGGATTGTTTGACTAAAAAACAAGGAGCCACGACGGTCATTACTGATGTCATGGCGCCATTAGCTTTGTAAAGTTTACTGGTTTTATTTGACGATTCGCCGTTCTGTTTCTTTATCATGCAACAAGGGTGAATTTTTAGTTTGATGGTTGATCCACAGTACGCTGGCTTGGCCTAGTAGAATCGGTGTTATGATCGCCGTGACGATAATTTCGATAACTTTTAGCATCGGCATTCAACTCCTTACTCAATTTGATTAAATTACGCTGGTTAAACAATTGCGGTAGTAGGCACCATCCAATCGAATGATAATAGCTGGTGGAAGTGCCGGCCAACCGGGATCCATAAGCCGGCGGTCAATATATTTTTAAGGGCGGCCCAGAATAAAGGATCGGCACGTTGTTTTTCAGAAGTATTGATCGTCAGGACTTCACCATCTTCGGCCTTAGCCACGATCTGTGCCTGGTTGACGCTGACTAATTGAGCAGTAATAATGTTCTGCATTTTTTTATCATAATCAAGTATCATATTGAATCATCCTTTACTTTAAATGCTATCTAACGCGCAGCATGTGTTTGTTTGAGTTGATAAATACAGTTTAGTGGCGCTGGCTTAAAGTAACCCTAAAAAAGTATGCCTAATTTATAGCGATTTGATTAGGAGAAGTTTAAATGGTTAAGCTGAGGTAAAGAAAATAGACTGACACATAAGATTGCGGTTCTTTCTAAATATTTGGCTAAAAGCAGAGTAAGTTAACTTCCATTCCGGCGCCAGTGGACGGAACGAGTGGCGCGTTGGCGAGCTAATTTTTCCTAGATAAACCCAAAAGCGGACGGAAAAATGGATCTCGCCAGCCACGCATAGTTCTAAATGGCATAAATCGCCATTAAGAACTATCGACACATCTGGTCCACTGGCGACTCCATTCCAGCAGTCAACAGTTGAACATTCAACTGTTGATCTTTTAAGTGGCAAAGTTAGTGGTAATTAGAACGCAAAACACCGATAAAACAGCTTTCTGACTGTTTTATCGGTGTTTTAAGCGTAGATATTTTATTTTTACAACTATGAGCTCTAACAATTGTCAATTAATCCTAATTGAACTAGCTAAGACGATTAAACTAACTAATTTAAATCGTGATCTAACATTGCCAGTGCGCCACTGTCGCTCGTTCTTAACAACTAAGTTCGACAAGTATCAGAAACTAGCACTTATTCGCCAAGCAGTGTTTGCTTCCCGTTGTCGATTGAACTAAGGCAAAGACCGCCAAGTTCAAGTCGCACTGTCGCTCGTTCTTAACAACTAAGTTCGACAAGTATCAGAAACTAGCACTTATTCGCCAAGCAGTGTTTGCTTCCCGTTGTCGATTGAACTAAGGCAAAGACCGCCAAGTTCAAGTCGCACGCGTTCCATACGCCAGCGCCGGAATGGAACCAAACTAACCCTGCCTACGAGTTAATAGGATTTACATTTCCGAATATTATAGCTTAACCGCCTTAGGGCACACGCGCTATTTTCTTCTACAAGTTGTTTTACGCGTGTAGTCGTAAAATATCGGCGATGATCCCGCGCATTTGTTCCGGTGTTGTTTCACGTTTGTGTAAAACCGGCGCGCCAATTAAATCACTGATCGCGCTAGGCAATGGTAAATTAATGAAGTCAGCCAAGCGCTGATCTGCCAAAATACCATCGGTGGATTCATTTTCACCAGCTAGGGCAGTTAATACGGTATTTGGGAATTTAAATGGACTTGCGGTTGCGACAGTGACGGTCAAAGTTTGATCGTCAGTTTCCGCGCGATATTGGCGGGCGACTGCGGAAGCCACCGCCGTATGGGGATCAATTGTGTACTGATTTTCGCGGAAAATACGATTGATTTCTTTGGTAGTTGCTGCTTCATCGGCATAACCAGCATAAAAATCGCCAAGTTCGGCGCGCATCGCTTCATTGATCTCATAATGACCGCTGGTGGTCAAGTCCGCCATTAAGCGCTTAGTTTGTACGCTATTATGGCCGGTTAGGCGGAATAATAAGCGTTCTAGGTTGCTGGAGACGAGAATGTCCATTGATGGCGATGAAGTCACGTGAAATTCGCGGTTACGATCATAAGTACCCGTGCGGAAAAAGTCCGTGAGCACGTTGTTGCGGTTGGACGCGCAAATTAATTTATTAACTGGTAGACCTAATAATTTAGCATAGTAAGCGGCCAAAATATTACCAAAATTACCAGTAGGAACGCTGAGATTGATCTTGTCGCCTAATTTAATGGCTTTTTGATTCAATAGTTGCGCATACGTGTAAATATAGTAGGCGATCTGTGGGACTAAGCGGCCAATGTTGATCGAATTCGCCGAAGAAAGCTGATAATCATTGCGTGCTAATTCTTGACGGAATTCCGTATCGTTAAAAATTTGCTTAACTTGGGTCTGCGCCTGATCAAAGTTACCGGTCAACCCCACGACGGCAGTGTTATCGCCCACTTGAGTGACCATTTGCTGCTTTTGAATTGGGCTGACGCCATCCCGAGGATAAAACACGATGATCTTGGTGCCTGGTACATCAGCGAATCCAGCCATGGCAGCCTTACCAGTGTCACCGGAAGTTGCTGCTAAAATGACAATATCTTTAGCGACCTGATTTTTTTTGGCAGCAGTGGTCATTAAATGAGGCAGTAACGATAACGCCATATCTTTAAAGGCGATCGTTGGACCATGGAATAATTCCAAAAAATAGCCATCCTGCGATTGCCGCAAAGGTGCAATTGCCGGTGTGTCGAATTTTTTATCATAAGCTTGATAAATGCAATCACGCAATTCTTCTTCAGTGAAATCGCTGAAAAAAGCTTGCATAACTCGGTAGGCGACTTCTTGATAAGAAAAGCTACTGAGTTTAGCAAAGTCTAAATTTAAAGCCGGCATTTTCACTGGAACGTACAAGCCACCATCCGGCGTTAAACCTTGTAAAATTGCTTGTGAGGCAGTGACCGCTTTGGCGGCCGCATCCCGTGTACTACGGTAAAGTGTTTCCATATTAAATGATTCTCCTCGTGTGTTTAAAATTAAGCGCTATTTTATATTTTCGCGCGCGATTTTTTTTATTGAGTTGCTGACAAAGTAGGCAATCATCAGGATCAGCCATTGTTTATAGAAGTGACTATCCAAATCATACCATATTGCCGCTTCGTTTTTCGTTTCAGCAATAAAGTTTTATTGTTTTGAAACATTTGCTGTAACATGAGTAATAGATGAGCGTTAAATGAAAAATAAATGAAAACTAGTGTTGACAATGAAAAAATAAATTGTTAGGATGAGAACATCAAATCAAGCAAATCAATTAAGAAAGGGAGCTGATCGTTATGATAAAACAAATTAATAGTCAATCGAACAACTCCCTATTCTTTGCCCTCCTCCTCTAGCCAGGACTCTACACATTGTGTTGAGTCCTATTCGCTTTTGGGAAGTAGGGCTCAACGCAAGGCAGTAATTCAGCTTAGCACCCTATTTCTTAACCGAGATAGGGTGCTATTTTTTTGCTGATAGTGTGAAATAAGGTAGAAAAATCGATCTTACGGAGCATGTTTAACCTGCTGATATAAGACGAAATCTAATGAGGAGCGTGTTCAAAATGAAAAAAATTCAATTCTTCGATACAACGTTACGTGATGGTGAACAGACGATTGGGGTTAACTACAGCATTAAACAAAAGGTTGAGATTGCAAAACAATTAGAAAAATGGGGCGTTGATGTGATCGAAGCTGGCTTTCCAATTGCCTCACCAGAAGATTTTGCTGCATGTAAGGCGGTTTCCGAAGCGGTTACCCATACGATGATCACTGGCTTAGCGCGTTGTAAAAATGCGGATATCGATTCTTGCGTGCAAGCAACCCAAAACGCGCAGATCAAGCAGATTCACGTTTTCATCGCTACTAGCCCGATCCATCGTGAAGATAAGCTACATATGACCAAAGAAGAAGTTATTCAGAGTATTCATGATCATGTCGCTTACGCCAAGCGCTTTTTCGATATTGTTCAATTTTCGCCGGAAGATGCGACACGAACTGAATTAGATTTCCTGGCTGAGGCTGTGCAGACGGCAATCGATGCGGGGGCGACGGTGATCAACATTCCCGATACGGTGGGTTATACCAATCCCAAAGAATTTGCCCACTTATTCCAATACTTACAGCAGCAGATCGCTAACTTTGATGATATTACATTTTCTTCCCATTGCCATAACGATCTAGGCATGGCCACCGCCAATACGTTGGCGGCAATTGAAAATGGGGCGACACGGGTAGAAGGAACGATCAATGGTATCGGCGAACATGCAGGTAACGTCGCATTAGAACAAATTGCAGCTAACTTCTACGTCCGCCGCGATTATTACCAATGCGAAGATAACATTAACCTAGAATACACCAAGGAGACCAGTGAAATGGTCAGCCGGTACTCTGATATGACCGTGGCCAATAATCAACCAGTGACTGGGGTCAATTGTTTCTCAATTGAATCGGGTATTCATCAAGATGGTTTCCTAAAGAATCCGCAAACTTACGAAATTTTAACACCCGCGACCGTGGGCATGCCAGCCACCGCACTGCCATTAGGTAAATTATCTGGCAGCCACGCGGTAATGGATAAATTAAATCATATCGGCTATGACGTTGACCGCGGCGACATGCGCCGAATTTTCCCACGCTTCAAAAATATCGCTGATCAAACTAAATTAGTTTCCGACGCTGAATTACACACCATGATGCAAGACTATAAAAAGGACGTGATCTCGGCATGAGCGCAACGATCGCAGTATTACCTGGCGACTATATTGGACCAGAGATCATGCAAGCAGGGTTGGCGGTACTAAAAGCCGCTGCTGCTGCAACTAATTTTGACTATCAGCTTAAAGCATATCCTTTCGGCGGCGCTGCAATCGACGCAACCGGTGAACCATTGCCGGCAACGACATTAAAGGGTGCACAGGCTGCTGATGCGATTTTACTAGCGGCGATCGGCGGCCCTAAATGGGATCACGCCACGCAGCGGCCTGAAGCTGGTTTACTGGCGATCCGCAAAGCGCTGGGTCTGTTCGCTAACATTCGGCCCACCCAGGTATTGCCGGCGTTGGTCCCTCGTTCACCGCTAAAGGATAACATCGTTAGTGGTACCGATTTTGTGATCGTCCGCGAGCTAACCAGCGGCATCTACTTCGGTGAACCGCGCGAATTAGCGGCGGATCACGCCATCGACACCATGGTCTATCAAGCCAGTGAAATTGAGCGCATTCTCCGCGCTGGCTTTGAATTAGCGCAGACGCGGCGCAATCATGTGACCGTAGTCGATAAAGCCAACGTGCTAGCCACCAGTAAATTGTGGCGCCAAATCGCTGCCCAGGTAGCGTCAGACTATCCGACGGTCACCGTGGATTACGAATACGTTGACGCCGCCGCAATGAAAATTATTCAGCAGCCGACCCATTTTGACGTGATCATCACCGAGAACTTATTTGGCGATATTCTTAGTGACGAAGCGGCTACCATCACCGGCTCATTGGGCACGATCCCATCGGAAAGCCGCGGTATCAGCGGGCCTAGCTTATACGAACCAATTCATGGTTCCGCGCCGGATATTGCTGGTACCGGCAAGGCGGATCCTTTATCAATGATCAATTCAGTGATATTGATGTTACGCAACAGTTTTCAGGCGCAAGCGACCGCTGACAAAATAGCTCATGCTGTAGCCGCCACTTTAGCCGCTGGCATCATGACGCCAGACCTTGGCGGCACCGCGACTACTGAATCAATGACAAGCGCAATTATTGAGCAGATCAAAACGAAAGAAGCGATGAGCTAATGGCACAAACAATGTTTGATAAAATTTGGAATAAACATGTAATTACTGGTGAAGCGGGCCAGCCACAATTGATCTACGTTGATCTTCACTTAGTCCATGAAGTAACCTCACCGCAAGCTTTTGAGGGCCTACGCGAGAATAATCGTAAAGTGCGCCGCCCAGAACGGACTTTTGCGACCATGGATCACAACGTACCAACAGAAGATATTTTTAACGTTAAAGACATGATTTCACGCAAACAAATGGATACTCTGAAAAATAATTGTGAAGAGTTTGGCGTTCGCTTAGCGGCATTAGGTGATCGGCAACAAGGTATTATTCACGCCATCAGCCCGCAACTAGGTTTGACCCAACCAGGCCAAGTAGTTGTTTGTGGCGATTCCCACACCTCAACTCATGGTGCCTTTGGCTCAATTGCCTTTGGCATCGGCACCTCTGAGGTGGAACACGTATTTGCCACGCAGACGATTTGGCAAGCCAAACCGAAAAATATGGGTATTCACGTGACTGGTAAATTGCCCAAAGGTGTTTACGCTAAGGATCTGATCATGGCGTTGATCGGCCAGAATGGTGTTGATTTTGGTACCGGTTATGCAATTGAATTTTACGGTGATACGATCGAGCGCATGTCCATGGAAGAACGGATGACGATTTGTAACATGGTAATTGAAGGTGGCGCTAAATCAGGCATCATTAAGCCTGATCAAACGACTTTTGATTATGTTGCTGGCCGCGAATATGCGCCGCAAGACATGGCCGCTGCTAGTGAATACTGGTCGCAATTTTATACTGACGATGAAAGTGCCTTTGATGAACAATATGAATTTGACGTCACTAAGTTAGCACCATACGTTTCTTGGGGCACCAACCCGGGAATGTCCGTGCCTATCGATCAGCCATTCCCTGAACCCGTGGATATTAATATGCAAAAAGCGTATGACTACGAAGGCTTAAAACCAGCTGGTCAGGCCCGTGATATTGATTTAGGCTTTGTCTTCATTGGTTCGTGTACCAATGGCCGCTTATCCGATCTAGAGATTGCTGCCAACATTATGCGCGGGCGGAAAATCGCACCAAACATTACGGCGTTGGTGGTGCCAGCGTCCCGCGAAATTCGCGATGAAGCGGAACGCCGCGGTTACGCTAAAATTTTCAAAGATGCTGGCTGTGAATGGCGTGAACCCGGGTGCTCGGCTTGCTTAGGCATGAATCCTGATCAAGTCCCCGCCGGCGTTCATTGTGCGTCGACTTCCAATCGTAATTTTGAAGGCCGCCAAGGTGCCGGCTCCATGACCCATTTGGCCAGCCCAGCGATGGTTGCGGCTGCTGCATTACACGGCCATTTTATCGACATCCGCAGCGAAGCAATTTAAAGAGTGTCTGAAAAAAGGCGCTAAGATTATGGCCTATAGCCTAGCTAGGCGAAAAGAGACACGCAGTGGCGCGTTCGACTAGCGTAGCTATACGCAATGATCTGCCTTTTTTAGCACGTTTCAGCAAAAAATGATTTCAAAGAGATTCTCAATGAAGGGCGGCAATAATATGGAACCAATTACAGTTCATACTGGCAAAAGTGTTGCCTTAATGCGCAACGATATTGATACGGATCAAATTATTCCTAAGCAATTCCTGAAAAATATTCTAAAAACAGGTTACGGTATTCATGCTTTTTATGACTGGCGCTACTTAAAAGGTAGTGGGCGGCCTAATCCTGATTTTATTTTGAATCAGCCTAGTTCAAAGGGTGCAACGATTCTAGTGACTGGTAATAACTTTGGCTGCGGTTCCTCGCGGGAACATGCAGCCTGGGCGATCAAGGACTGGGGCTTCAAAGTGATCATTGCTGGTGGCTACAGTGATATTTTTTACATGAACTGTACCAAAAATGGCTTACTACCGATCGTATTACCACAGGCTGCACGTGATGTTTTGGCCAAAGCAACACCAGAAGAGACGATCACGGTTGACCTGGTACATCAAAAAGTGAAGTACAACGATCATGAATTTGCCTTTGATATCAACCCAACTTGGAAAGAGAAGTTTATCAGCGGTATCGATGATATTGATCTAACCATGAGCCATGAACAAGAGATTGAAGATTACGAAGCACAGATTCCTAGTTTTGGGTAAAGGTAGTTCATCTAAATATCTTGGTGGAAATAGTTTTAAGATATATTCTGAATAGAAACGGTGCTGAGATGATCAATTTCAGTGTCGTTTATTTTTGTTGCTACCTTAAGTTCAAAATCACAACTATTTTCCCTTTCACTTATATATACGTTTGAGCAAGCCGATTTGGGACATTATTTTTTTCTAAAAAAATAAGCATATGTTATAAATGCTGTTATATCAGTCTTTATAGCACTAAATTTTTTTACCTATTTTTTTATTGGAATTAGTAGCGTTGCCACTTTTGGCAGAAAAAGTGCCAAAAATGGCAGGCGTGGATGCCAAAAGTGGCAGAAAAAGTGCCAAAAATGGCAGGTGCGGATGCCAAAAGCGGCAGAAAAAGTGCCAAAAATGGCAGGTGTAGATGTCAAAAGTGGCAGAAAAAGTGCCACTTTTGGCATTACTTAGTTAGTGTGAATATTGTCGAAAAAACAGCTATACCGTAAGTATTATATTTACGGTATAGCTGTTTTTGGATTAATTATTTATTTGCTTTGATCAACGCGTCAGTCACAATTTTTAACTGCGCGCGTGTGGCGAATGGATCGTAGTAATACATTTTATTGAAAGGCAGTTCGATGACCCGATTGGCTTTGACTGCAGCCAATGACTGCCAAATTGGGTTCTTCTTCATGGCAACTAAGGCAGGATCTTTCTGGCCCTTGGTGCTAGAAGTAGTGACGAACATGTAATGCGCTTGGTATTTTGGTAAAGATTCAACGGAGATTTCCTTAAAGCCAGCGCCAGAATCTACTTTTTGTAGCGGCTTAGAAAGCTTGAAACCCAGTGCTAACATGGCCTGAGCACCACGACTAAAGCCAGAACCATAAGCATAAAGTTTACTACTTTGCATTTCGTAAACCCCGAAGGAACTCTTACGGCTGATCTTAGCTGCTTCTAAACGTTTGACCTGCTTTTTAGCGGCGGTGTTAAAGGATTTTGTGAAGGCCTTAGCCTGTTTGGGCTGATTCAACAGCTTAGAAAAGTAGTTCATTGAAGCGGTAAATTGCTGCGTCTTTTGATAAGGAATTTCGACGGTGGGGGCAATTTTCTCCATCTTCTTGGTATCACTTTCGTTACTAGTGATGATCAAGTCTGGTTTTAACTTCAAAACAGCCTCGGCGTTCATTGGTGTGCCAACGTCAGTCATTTGTTTGAGTTTAGCTTGATCCAAGTAAGGATTGGCCATTTCTAGCTTGGTTGAGCCGACAACGTTAACCTTTAGCGCCATAACTTGACCTAAATACAGGCCGGCGACAACTCGTTTAGGATGATTAGGTACCTGGATCGTGCCGTTAGCAGCTTTGAATGCATGGGTATCGGCCGCTGCAACTGGCCGTGGTAAGAATATAACTAGCAAAGCGAATGCAGCTAATAAGCCGCCACAAAAGCGCTGAAATTTTTTTGACATAATGAAGTCCCTCCCAGATTAAATTGTTTCACGATCAGCTTGGTGCAGTAATAAAAAGACGAAATAAGGCATAGTGATGACGGCGACAACGAGCCCCACCGGCAACTGGCTTGGTGCGAAAATATTTTCCGCCACCACCGCTGCAAAAAGAATTAAGTTGACCCCAATTAGGGCAGTCAATGGTAAATAATAACGACCGTGATTGCCGACTAAGCGGCGGGCGATATGTGGGGCCATTAAGCCGACAAAGCTGATCGCGCCACCGCCAGCAACTGCTAAACCGGCAAGTAAAACGGCAAGAACTAGTAACGCTTGCCGTTTGCTGGCAACGCCTAAGCCTAGGCCACTAGCAGCTTGTTGGCCCAGCGTGAGTAGATCACTGGCCCACAAGCCACGTAAAGTCAGCGGCAATAAAATCAGTAGGCCAACGGCTAATACTGCAATATAAGACCAATCTTGATTCCAAAAATCACCACTGATCCAGACGATCAATTTATCAAAATCAAACTGATCTAGCTGGAGTTCGATCAATAAAATAATACCGTTAAGTAAAGTGCCACTGGCAATTCCCAATAATAATAGCTGTAGTGGCTGCTGCAAGCGGCGTTGAATAAAAACAATACTGGCGCCGACCAGGCTACCTAGAACAGCAAATAGGGGCAAACCGTAAGTTTGGCTTAGCGGAATATTAAGATGACTTACCGCTAAAAAGACTACTGCACCTAAGCTAGCTCCGGAGTTGATCCCCATAATACTAGTATCAGCTAAGGGATTCTCGGTGACTAATTGCAGAATGGCACCACTTAAGCTCAGACAGACGCCACAAATAACACTAAGGGCAATCTGCGGCAAACGAAATTGTACTAAGACTAAGTCAGCTTGAGCACTGCCGTGACCGCTAAGAACTTGACCAATTTCAGTCCAAGAAAGATGAATACTCCCATGGGTCAGCTGAAAAATAACTAAGCCGATAAATAAAAGAATGAATAGGGTGCAGTAAAAACGAAAACGCTGTTTCATGCAGTCAACGCCCCCTCTTTGCGCCAGAGAAAGGCGAATAAGAACAGGCCGCCGAGAATTGCGCTTAAAGCGCCTAGTGGGAGTTCAAATGGTGGCCGAGCTGACTTAGCTAAAGCATCACCAAAACTTAAAAAGGCACCGCCAGCTAGCAGAACTTGAC
This sequence comes from Loigolactobacillus zhaoyuanensis, assembly GCF_003946385.1. Taxonomy (GTDB): domain Bacteria; phylum Bacillota; class Bacilli; order Lactobacillales; family Lactobacillaceae; genus Loigolactobacillus; species Loigolactobacillus zhaoyuanensis. The sequence continues at coordinate 36,314 of NZ_RHOE01000010.1, read as the reverse complement.
TAACCGTTTGCTTGAAACGATGACCGCTGAGAATTGCGATACATTGTGGAATACCTAGGCCAACAAAAGCAATATTACCGGCCACAGCGACACAGCGACACAGCCGCCAGCTGCCAGTACAATTAACAATGCGGCCAGTATTCGCGTGCCGGTGCGTTTGCTACCCAGACTTTGCGCTAATTGATCATTTAAGGTCAATAACGTTAGTGAATCGCGCAGACAGAAAATAACGATCAATAAAATCACTAGAATTGCCGTTAATAACCAGACAGAACTATAGGTGATACCGGAAAACCCGCCGACCAACAAAGTACGGTATTGAGCCGTTGTTTGTGTAAGCAAGCTAACCGCGTAAGCGACACTAACTAAAAATCCAGAAAAAATACTACCACCAAGAATCAAGCGCAGCGGCTGCATACCATTGCGGGTCAGCGATAAACCAAGTACGACACCAAAAGCAACTAACGCTCCGATCAAGGCCAGACCGAAGCGTGCGCCGATGGTAAAAGGAATACCAAGGACTGTACCAACGATCAAGGCGAGGTTGGCACCACTATTTACCCCAAGGATCGCGGGGTCGGCGATCGGATTGCGCGAAATAGTTTGTAATAGTTGTCCGGCAACGGCTAATTCAGCGCCAACTAAGACGCTGGTCAATGCGCGCGGTAGACGAACGGATAAAATTGTTTGCGCTTGTAAGCCAGGCTGGGGATGGATCAGGGTCAGCGGACTAAACCAAGTTGGGCCGCTACAAAGATCGACCACAAAACCGGCGACTAACAAAAGAATTAAAACAAGATAGATCCGCCGTGTTCGGCGCGTCATTATTGTGCCCCCACAGCTGTTGGCAACGGCGCAAATGTATCGTAACTAGTGATCATTGGACAGCCTAGCCGTGGTTCCGTGGCTACCGTCGCATCGATTTGGAAGACCTTAGCCAACATACGTGATGTAAAAATTTGGTCAGGGCGGCCTTGGTACATAACTTGGCCCTCCTTAAGGCAAACCAGAAAATCACAAAACCGGGCTGCTTGATTTAAATCGTGCAAAACAATAATGATTGTTTTATGTTGGGTCTGGTTAAGCTGCTGTAACAGCTTTAGAATCTCTAACTGGTGGGTTAGATCAAGATAAGTGGTAGGCTCATCCAATAAGAGGATGTCGCTATTTTGCGCCAACGTCATCGCAATAAAAGCACGCTGCCGCTGACCACCGGATAGATTAGCTAAACTGCGTGTGGCTAAACCTTCTAAATTAGCATCAATTAGCGCCTGGTCGATGGCTGCTTCATCGTCAACTTGTAAACCATGCAATGGTTTTTGATAGGCAAACCGACCGTAGCCAACTAAATCGCGAACGAGTGTATCTTCTGGTGCTTGTGGATTTTGCGGTAAGCTGGCAATATTTTGTGCGCGTAATTTTGGCCGAAATTTTACCAATGGCTGACCATTTAAAACCACGCTACCGGCTGCTGGTTGGCGGAAACCGGAAAGCACGTTAAGCAGTGTTGACTTACCACTGCCATTGGGTCCGATCAAGCCAATGATCTGCTGATCGGGAAATTTTATATTTAAATGCTCGATAATCATATGGTTCGGATAACCGATACATAAATCATGTCCTTCAAGTTGTGTCAATGATGCCCCTCCTTGACTAAAAGCATAGTTCTAGTTTAACGGAAAAACGCTTTATTTAAGTGAGTATAGGAAGACTTTTAGATAATAATTCGGTAAATTAATATCTGATTAAAAATTAATTAAAAACGCTCTGTTTAGCTACTTATTTTAACAGAATAAATTGTGTCTGGCTAGGCTAAATGAAAAATGTTCTCAATTAGAATGCTTATTAAATGATTCTCATTTTTGCTCAGGGTCTTTTCACTTTAGCTAGGGTTTGATATGCTATTAATCAGGAAAATGACTAAAGGAGTCGATTTTAAATGGTAGAAAAGAAAACGCTCGCGGATTACGAAGTTGATATTCCACAAGTAAGTGAGTTACTTAATGATGCCCCCGCAACTAAACAATTCTTTGATGACTTAACCCCTGGTTACCAACGCGAATGGGCGCGGTATGTTTTTGGCGCCAAGGCGGAAGTAACTAAACAACGGCATATTGCTGACATGCGGATGATCCTCGACGCGGGGTATAAATCTAAGCGTGGTTATGGTCAACGAGCTAAATAACACGCTTACATTTAAATCGATAAAAATAGACTGACAGTTTGAGCTGTCAGCCTATTTTTTTATCTGGAACTTTAGTTGAGCAGCACGATAGTTAAATATTAGCGCAATCAAGTTACCGGAGGATTATTATGCATGCCACTAATCATTAACTAAATTAGACAATGATAACTGCTTATTTTGCGAATTTTAATAGTATCTGCAAAATAACACAAGGAAAGGAATATCATGTAATTCTTTAAACGAATTACATGATATAATACAGTTATGGCTATTAAATACAAAAGCTTGCGTAATAAGTATTTCATTGATCATTATTGGCCAAATGACCAATTCAAATTTGACTGGCAACAATTACTGCATAAATATCTTGATAATTAATTGAACGGAGGCTAGTACAATGCCACTAGTAGATAATGAAATCGATCTAACCGACTATCATGCAGTCCTGGAACAACGTAAATTGATCAGTAATACCATCAATCACTATCCGGCTGATTCAATCGAATACGCTGAAGCGACTATGGCTGATAGTAAAATGTTGGATACTACAGTACCAATCAGAATATTAGCTCTAATTGGCGGTGGTTTAGATCATCAAATCACAGAAGCTGAATTAGCACACTTAATTGTTGCTAGTGCTAAACATGAAGATATCAGTGAAGTTCTATCAATTTCGCCGGAAATCAAAATGGCAATTAAATTTCAACAAGCCCGGCGTATCGCCCATATGACCCAAGCGGATGTGGCCGCAAAAACGAATATTTCGCAATCACAGATTGCCAAAGCTGAACTTGGTCAAACTGCGCTGACCTTGACTCATTGGGTGGATTTGTTTAAGGCAGTCAATGGTCAAGCAACATTAAAATTTGCATAAACGCAACTAAGCTAAAGTTATTTTTGAAAAAATATCAGGAGCTAATAGCGTAGTGCTGACAATTTAAACCGATAAAATAAGGCTGGCAGCTCAAACTGTCAGCCTATTTTTTATAGTGATAATAATTTAGCTCGTAACTGCGGATCAGTAGCGTAGAGGTATAAGCCATAGCGCCCGCGTTGTAGTAATACGTTGATCGAATTTAGGATGATCTGCTGCTTCACCTGGGTCGACTGCTGCGTGGTTAGGTCGGATCGGCGCTTAAACGCTTCGTGATCTTGGTAATTGTTGGGGAGTAGCTTAAGGCGCTGGGTTGCGGCATCATAGGTGACTGAGGGCCCAAGTATAACGGCAACGTAATTGAGGTCAAAGCCTTGGATCGTATAGATTGAGCCCACTTCATCCAGTGTTTCGGGACGCTCAGCCCAAGTTACGTTCGGGTCCATATTTTTATCCCACGGTAGCTTAAACCCTGGTGCAGTGACGTAATAAGTGTTGCCGTCTAGCTTATAGGGAAAGTCGGCCGTGGCCACTAAACGGGAAAGTCCATATTCATGGTCACGTTGACATAATTGTTGGTACATAAAATTGGCGTCAGCGAAAATTCGTAAATCAAAATCGGCATCAGTTGGTCGCGGTAATAACTGGCCTTGGGTACCTAGCGCGGTTAACCACTGCTGGGTTGCCCTATTGGCGTGGACTCGAAATTGTTGGGTCAAATGAAAAATTTCGTGGGGCTGAGCTTCAATTAATGCCGCTAATTTAGCCTGATCCCAGTAGCTTTTCATTTTCAAAACTTGGTGGGTGTCAAAGACTAAAATAACTACTCGGCTGTGTTTGCAAATTTCAGCTAATTGATTTTCTTGATTGAAGCGATTGTAACGGTCGCTTTTAGTCAGTAGTAGGTGGGCTTCATCGACCAGTACGATATCAGCAGTCGTCGCTTGCTTAGCCATTTGATTGATGAATGGCGTTGGTTTCATGAAGTCCTTTTTGCGTAAGTAAGGTTGATCGGCCGCAATTTGTTTGTAGGTTTTCAACATCTCGGGATGATTGACGAGCAAATAATTATTAGTCTGGTAAAACGGGCTGGTGGCGTCGTTGCGGCCTCGCTGTAAAGTAGCCATTAGTGCACTCAGGACAACACTTTTACCGGTACCGGCTGCGCCTTGAATAACAAATAAGCCAGTTTGCTGCTGAATTAAATGTTGCTCACAAAAAGCGAGCACGCGCTTTTTTAGTTCTTGTTGTTGCGCTGATAATTTAGTTTCTGGGGCTAACTTGGTGGTTGCGGTATTTTCTAACACTGGCTTCAGCCTACTTTCTACCTAACAACTTAGCGCAGTGTGCTCAAACTTTCAAGGGATGTAGCGGTTGATTTTTTTCTGTAAATTATGGATATCCAATAAGGTGATTTCTGGAAAGATTTTAAACACAAAAGAAGCAAAGGTATCGTGGTGATACTTGTAATTCATTTTCCCCACAGTATAACTGCTAGTCGCTTGTTGGCGCCGGACTTCTAGATCGTAGCTGGCTTCAGGGTGGAGCACAATATAGGTATCAAGGTTGATTGGAATAGCTTCAATCGGTGTATCAGTAAGGGGCATAAACGCTCAACTTCTTTCCAAGTGATAGCTCTATCATACAAACATACGTTCTGATTTGTCAAGCTATTTTTAGTGAGTAGTAACCAAGTTTGCGGTCGCGTATTTTACGCATTGGCGCGTTAAGTGCGGCTGAGACTATAAAAAATGTACCCGCAAATTAATGCCGATACATTTTAATGAATTTTATAAATATTTAGCGTCAAATTCAGGATCTTGCGAGGTTAAAATTTTAGGGCCTTCTTTGGTGATTGCTAAGGTGTGTTCATATTGTGCAGCCATTGAACCATCTTCAGTAGCGTAATATTCCCAAGTATCGTGGGGCACGACGCGGGTGGTTAAGCGCCATGTACCGCGAGTGATCATGGGCTCGATGGTGATGGTCATACCTTCGCGTAGACGCAATCCCTTACCAGCTTCACCGTAATGTGGAACTGCTGGATCTTCATGGATCGTTGGTTGGATACCATGGCCGATCAATTCGCGAACATCGCCAAAATTATTTTCAACTTCAGTATATTGTTGGATCGCGTGACCAATATCACCGATCCGATTGCCGATGATAGCTTGATCAATGCCTAAGTATAAGGCTTTTTTAGTAACTTCCATTAAGCGCTTATTCTCGGGTGAAATTTCGCCGACGGCATAGGTCCAGCAGGAGTCACTTTCATAGCCATCAAGGTTTACGCACATATCGACCTTTACGATATCGCCGTTTTTAACATCCAAGCCACGCCGGGGGATGCCGTGCGCAACTTCATCGTTAAGGCTGACACAAGTTGCATATTTATAACCGTCAAAACCGATTTCTGAGGCGGTTGCGCCATGAGATTCGATATATTCACGAGAAAATTTTTCAATTGCCCAAGTTGAAACGCCAGGCTTGATGAACTTCTGTAGTCCCAAATGTACACCAGCTAAAATAGCGCCAGATTTACGCATACCCTCAATTTCACGTGCAGATTTTAATGTAATCAAAATAGTAGCCTCCATAGTAGTAATCCCTATTATTGTAAACTTTTTTCGCAAAAATAACAGCTGTCAGTTAATGAACGGCGACAAGCAGCAGCTAGCGAGCTGACAAACTAGTTGCAGTGTGAAAGTTAAGTGCCCCAACGCTGAGTAAATAACTGGTAATTCAATAAGATTTACCTTAAAATATAGACAGCATTGGTACGGCCTAATGGGCTGCCGAATCATATTTAGGCCAGCCTTTGATGCATCGACGAACAGCATCAAAGAATTTTGGTACAAAATTTATCCACTATTGTGGAGTAGAGCCATGTTTTTGACGCGCGTGGCTGCGGCCGTCAAAATGGCCATCGACCGTAGCATCAAAGAATTTTGGCACAAAATTTATCCACTATTGTGGAGTAGAGGAGATCGACATCTATGAAATTAATCGAAGTTCCGATCAAAGTCAATACAAGTTTACGCAAGATGATTCCTAACACGATTTCTTATCTTTACGGCAATACTGCGATTCGTTATTTTCGTAAGTACACATTAGGCAATACTAGCGTGTACTTTGTGGATAATTTTGAACATTTGGATGTGATCTTAACCAACAGTAACCGCAATATTCGTGAAGATGAAATTAAATTCGTCAGCGAGCGGTTATTACCGGGGCTACCAATCAGCGATACCACACGCTTTAGCAAGAGTGAAATCGAAGCCGCGCGCCACCATAAAATTCGGTCAATGAAGGATATTGTGATCATCGAAGCGCCTAATTCTGCAGAATAATTTAATAATCGTAATTATTAAGCACGCTTGAAAACAGTTCAAGCGCGCTTATTTTTTTTCGTAAGAATTAATGGCGCTGATTTTGCGTAGTTTAAATATAGCGGATAAAAAAAGCCGCCAACGCTAGGCGACTTCATAGGCTTTGATTATTGATTCATGATCCATAAGAAGAGCACAAACACGAAGAACAGCGCGTACATCAGCGGGTGGACTTCCTTTCCGCGTTTAGCGGCGATCATTGTGATCGGGTACATGATAAAACCAAGTGCGATACCGTCAGAAATACTGTAGGTTAGCGGCATACCGATCACAATTAAGAAAGCCGGAATGGCGATCTCCAACTTGCTCCAATCGATTTCACGTAATGACTGAGCCATTAAGACGCCGACGATGATCAGCGCAGGTGCGGTTACTTGACTAGTGACTACGGACAAAAGCGGCGAGAAGAACATACCGCCGATAAAGAGTATCCCGGTGGTAACAGCAGTTAAGCCTGAGCGACCACCAACGGCGATACCAGCCGAAGATTCAACGTACGCGGAGGTTGGCGAAGTTCCTAGTAGGGAACCCACCAACATGGAAGTCGAATCAGCCAGTAAAGCTCTACCGACGCGCGGCATTTTGTTGTTGACCATGAAGCCAGCTTGTTCAGCCAGGCCGACTAAAGTGCCAGCAGTATCAAAGAATGTGACCAACAGGAAAGTGAGCACGACCACCACCAGTTGCATTGAATTGATATCGCCAATATGTAAGGCGCCAACCATAAATGTTGATTTGATACTAGGTACGCCAGCAATAATAGCGCTCGGCGCGTGGATCAAGCCAGTGATCAAGCCAAGGATCGCAGTTGCAACCATACCGATAAAGATAGCGCCAGGAACTTTGCGCACCATTAGAATGGCCGTTACGATCAAGCCAAAAATGGTCAACCAAGTTGTACCTACATTAAGTGCGCCTAAACCAACCACGGTTGATTTGTTGGCGACGATCAAACCGCCGTCGTGTAAACCAAGAAAAGCAATGAAAAGGCCGATCCCAGCAGCGATTGCTAATTTAAGATTACGGGGGATAGCATTAATGATCGCCTCACGTAATTTTAAAACGGTGATCAACATAAAAATTAGTGAAGCCACAAAAACGCCGGCCATCGCTGTTTGCCAAGGAATCTTCATCCCGATAACGACTGAATAGGCGAAGAAGGCATTAACACCAAGACCAGGGGCAATCGCGATCGGGTATTTTGCCAGTATTCCCATTAAGATACAACCCAATGCACTAGCTACGGCGGTGGCGGTGAACACCGCCCCTTTATCCATCCCGGCAGCACCGAGAACGCTTGGATTAACGAATAAAATATAAACCATAGAGATAAAAGTGGTGAAACCAGCTAATACCTCACGTTTGATCGTGGTGTGCAGCTGAGCTAAATCAAAGTAATGCACCAAACTTGCTTTCAAAATGAAGTCCCCTTAACTAATATAGTTTATAACTGCATTTGTGGTAATGTTCGTGTTTATATCAACGACAACCCTTATTTTACTATATAAAAAGCATGTTGCCAACCTAAAACTGAACGTTATCTAAAAATTATCGTTAAATTTTAGCTATATACGACTAAAACGTGCATTTTTTTGTCAATGATCCAAAAAGCATTCGCCTTATTACCTGTTCTAACAGAAAGCTTTAGACAGATTTGCTATACTGGAGCTGGGTTGATCGTAAAGCGGAGGTGGAAGTATAAATGATGGCGGAAAAACAATTCACGGTGATCGTGCCGGTATATAATTTAGCACCTTACTTAGAGCAATGTCTTGCAAGCTTGCAGGCACAGACGTACACTAACTTCAACGTGTGGCTGATCGATGACGCTTCAACTGACGATTCGGCGGCTATTTTGGCGGCGTGGACGCAAAAAGACAACCGATTTCATATCTGGCGTCAACCGACCAATCAAGGTGTTTCGGCGGCGCGTAATGTAGGCATTCAGCAGGCCAGTGGCGACTATGTATGTTTTGTCGATGGCGATGATTGGTGCGAGCCAACTTATTTAGCGAGTTTCAGCGAACAAATGGCGCAGCCGCAAGCAGATATGGCGATGTGTGGCTATTATACTGATTGGCCCAGTCTGAAAGTATTATTTGGTAGCGCGGAAACGCAAGTGCTAGATCGACAAGCGATGTTGACCAATGTGCTCAAACCTAGTGGTGATATTCGGGGGTTTCTGTGGAATAAATGCTATCGTTTGGCGCTGATCCAGCGGCAACAACTAACATTTGACGAGGAAATCACATTACTGGAAGATCAATTGTTCAATGTGGCTTATGTGTTGCAGACGCACTGTTTCTACTACGCGGCCGCGCCACAGTACCATTATGTGACGCGTAACGACAGCGCAATTCATAAATGGTCGCCACAAACGCTGCCAGAAGAATTAAAGGCCTTGGACCGTATTCAACGTTTGTTAAAGCAACAACCGAAATTCAGTCGGTTGCTAGCAGATCGCCGTCGTAAAACGCGCCATGATCTCGCCGCACGTTTACGGGATGAGTTGACCAAAAAATAATGTAAGCATGTTTTTTGGTCCAAAAATGATCCACTATTGTGGAGTAGCGCCATGTTTTTGATGAGCGAGGTTGCGGCCATCAAAATGGTCATCGACCGAAACATCAAATTTTTGGTCCAAAAATAACCTATAATTGTGGAGTAGAGGAAGGTTTGTTTATGGTAGAAAAATTAGATTATATGCAGCAAGCGGCTTGGTCGTTTAGTAGCGGTCAACAACAGTCGCCAGTGGCATTGCACGTTGATTCTAGCCAAGTGATCCAGGCCGCTGACTTGTTGGAATGGCAGGTTCCTTATTATGGCGAAACGCTAAGTGATCAAGCCAATAATATGCAACTAGCCGGAAAAGGATACGCTAAACTCGATCATCGAAATTATCGCTTTGTGCAGTTACATTTCCACGCGCCAGCTGAGCACGTAATAGAAGCGCAAAAACCAGTGATGGAATGGCATTTTGTTCATGAAAACACATTGGGCCAAAAGGCGGTTATTGCGGTCACTGCAGTGTTAGGTAAAGAAAATCCGCAACTGGCACAATTGTTAGCGGCATTTATCCCTAAAACGGCACTCCCGCTGCCAGAAGCCGTGTTACTCACTTCGTTGCTACCCACGCGTGGACTGATTTATCGTTATGTAGGCTCATTAACAACGCCGCCGCTCAGCGAAGGGGTTGAGTGGTTTGTTGCTGCTGAACCATTAACCGTTTCGCCTGAGCAGCTAGCGCAGTATCGGCAACTATTCCCACAAGATAATAACCGGGCATTGCAACCGCTAAATCAACGACCAGTGATGGGGTATGATCTAGGTGCTGGTTCGTCATTATTTTAAGCAGCATAAAAGCCTGAAATTTGGTTGATAGACACCAAACTTCAAGCTTTTCTTATATATTCTCAGCAATATTATTTTCGTGTAGAACGGCGTTAGTGGCTTTTTTAAATGCGGCCTTATTAACGCTGTCTTCTGGTTCATCATGTAGTCGTGCTTCGGCCAAAGCCCAATGGACTACAGTTTCACTAACGCGTAGTTCGGTTGCTAAAATCTTAAAATCGTAGTTTTCTGTTAACATGTCAGTTAAACTTTTGTAACGCCGCCGGTTTGAGATTTCGCGAAAGCGACTGCCATCTTTGTGACTAGTTGCCTCAAAAATAAGTAGCGGTGACTCGCGGGCAGCAGCAATCAGCTGATTTTGGAGTTGTAGCATTTTGGGTGACATGATTGACCTCATTCCAAATAATTTGTCCGCAGCGTGTCAATATCAGCGGCAGTAAAGCCTAGTTGATTGATCAGATAACGATCGATTCCACCAAACGCCTGAATCGTGGCAAAAACTGCCTCAAAGTTAGCGTCTTCTACTGATAAAGTTTGATTCATCCGATTGGTTAAAGCGTCATGTTCGTTTTGCGCCACAATTTGTTCAATACTTTGACGGGTATCAGCACTGAAAATTTGGTTGGTCAACAGATAATCGCGCTTGATAATTTCTGGCACGACTTTAAGCGCGCTGAGTACTAGCATCGCACCGACACCAGTGCGATCTTTACCGGCTGCACAATGAAAGACCACACTTTCGCGGGCACTTGTTGCGTCAAGCATGGCCTGAAAAATTGCGCGCCAAGCTTGTTGGGGATGTGGATCAGCGATCATTTGTTGGTAGACCTGTGAGAACATAGCCCATTGTGGCTCTTTCAATTGAATATTCAGACCACTTAGCGAATCGCGCTGGCTAAACGGATAAACGGGCGCCGCGATCAACTCAGTTTTTGCGGGTAGCCGATCGGGAAATGTAGTCATTTCATGCTCGGAGCGCAGATCAATATCATAACGCAAACCATAATTACCCAATGCCGCAATATCGCTTGGTGTTAGCTCATCCAAGCCGCCGGCACGCATTATTTTTTGCCATTTGACCTGACGACCGTCAGTAGTGGGATAGCCACCTAATTCACGAAAGTTAATACCGCCCTCTAAATCAAGAACTCGTTGTGGTTGCACGAATATCATTCCTCTCTACTTCACAAATAACTTTTTCGGGTGCTGCGAATTGATTTAATTATACCACCTTATTTTAGTATATTTTGGTATGAACGATGTGACTGGGCTTGGCGTACTTAGGCAATAAGTCCAATCGGCAATTAAAATCTAAAGTTGTGCTGTAAGCAGAATCAATTGGCTTCCATTTCGGCGCCAGTGGACGGAACGAGTGGCGCGTTGGCGAGCTAATTTTTCCTAAGATAAACCCAAAAGCGGACGAAAAAATGGATCTCGCCAGCCACGCATAGTTCTAAATGGCACAGACCGCCATCAAGAACTATCGGCACATCTGGTCCACTGGCGACTCCATTCCAGCAGGCAATGGTTGAACATTCAATTATTGGTTGTCTAAGTGGCAAAGTTAGTGATAATCAGAATATAAAAACACCGGCAAAACAGCTTTTAACTGTTTTGCCGGTGTTTTAAGCTTAGATATTCTATTTTTACAACTGCGAGCCCCTAACAATTGGCGATTGATCCTAATTGAATTACCTAAGACGATTAAGCCTAATCAATTAAATAGTGTTCTAAGACTGCCAACGCGCCACTATCGCTTGTTCTTAACAACTAAGTTCGACAAGTATCAGAAACTAGCACTTATTTGCTAAACAGATCTTGCTTCCCGTTGTCGATTGAACTATGGCGGAAACTGCCAAGTTCAAGTCGCACTGTCGCCCGTTTCTAACAACTAAATTAACAAGTGTCAAAACTAGCGCTTAACCGCTAAACAGATCTTGCTTCCCGTTGTCGATTGAACTAAGGCAAAGACCACCAAGTTCAAGTCGCACGCGTTCCATACGCCAGCGCCGGAATGGCACCAAACTAACTCTGCCTACGAGTTAACAAGACAGCCACCTTTCAGAAAGAACCTGAAATTATGGTGCCACCTCTGTAACGTTACTTTTATAGGCGACTAGAATAAGTCATGAAGCTAATGTAACAAACGTCGCCATCTGGTAATTTGTAACCAGTATTAATATTTTTACCGTCATCTTCATGCAAAACGATAAATTCACCGGAACCGTAATCTTGTTGATTAAGGTAGGTGACCAAGTGTTCATCACATTCAGCCAATGTTTTGCCGGTAACGATCCGTTTATTCCAACCACGGTGAATCGCGTTATTTGTATTAGTATTCAAAAAAACATCTCCCTATGCATGTCTAATTTAAGTATGAGCGTTGGCTGATAAACGGTCAAGTTCTTAACAAAAATCAGCTGATAATAAAAAAAGTCAGATAAATTTATTGCACTTACTTTTTGTAACCTTTATACTTTAAGTATTAAAGGATAACGCTTCACTTATCACGAAAGGAAGTTTTAAAAATGGCCTTTTTCCCAGCTTATACAGATGATGAAATTATTGAGTTTTTAAAGATACATGCACCACACGCAACCGTGATTACAACTGCTGCAGAATTAGCACCGCACCAAGCCGGTAAATATGGTATGGGCGCTGGTTCTGGTCAGTTATTGGCTTACATTGAAGTCGCTGATACAGCTGATATTCAAGGGGTTTTACAAACTGCACGCAAGTTCCATCTACCAGTGATCCCGCAAGCAACTGCGACTAGCACGGTTTCCGGTTCGGACGGCGAAGATCATGCGTTACTTTTATCAACGCGGCGCATGAACAAAATTATTGAGGTCAATCGTGCTGATCAGGTCGCGGTTGTTCAGCCTGGTGTGATCAATCAAGATTTAGATAATGCGGCTCGCGAAGTAGGTATGTTTTACGCACCAGATCCAGGTTCTAAACCAATTTCAGCTGTTGGTGGTAATACAGCGACTAATGCGGGTGGAATGAGCACGGTCAAATACGGTGCGACCCGTGATAACGTACTCGGTTTAAAGGTTATTTTGGCGGATGGCCGTGAGTTATCGTTAGGTCATCGGACTTTAAAGCAAGCGTTTGGCTATAATTTAACGCAACTATTTGTTGGTTCAGAAGGAACTTTGGGCGTTATTACTGAAGTGACGGTTAAATTAATGCCGATTCCGTTAGGACAGCCGATCACTGGGATGGCCTTTTTCTCCGATATGAAAACATTAGCTGCTGCGGTAACTGAGATTCGTGCTTCTGGTGTCTATCCAGCTATGTTGGAGGCACTAGATGGCCCAACAGTTGCGGCGTTAGATCGTTATGAAGGCACTCATTATGCCCAAGGCAATGGTGCCTTGCTGATTTTACGTTTGGATAATGGCGGTGCTGAAGCGTTGCAGCGAGTACAGGGAATTTTAGCTAATTTCGACGCTCAGCATATCAGTGTTACCAGCGATCCAGAGGAACAAGCAGCAATCTTGAAGCTACGCCAAGACATGTTACCTGCTGTTTTCGCTAATGGTAGTCATGTAATGGAAGATATGGCGGTACCGTTATCGCAGCTAGCTAACATGATGGATTACATTGCTAAAATTGCGAAAGAGCTAGATGTTGAAATTTATACGGCAGGGCACGCAGGCGATGGCAACGTTCATCCAACCTTGATTTGGCCCAAAGAACAGACTGAAGTCCCTGCTAAGGTGACTAAGGCCCTACAATTAATGTTCCGCGAAGCGTTGCGCTTAGGTGGGACAATTTCTGGAGAACATGCCGTTGGTTTATTGAAGAATCAGTGGAATAATGAAGAACTTGGCGAAAACGTTGATCAATTACAGCATCAAATTAAGGCATTGCTCGACCCAATGAATTTATTAAATCCAGGTCGTAAAATTGATTGATCGTTAGCTTTTTGTGGGAGCTTGGCATACTTGCTGAGCTCTTTTTGTATGGCGTAAAATATTTCAGCCATGAAAACGGAATCATCTATTATCCCCACTGAAACTATGGTATGGTTATGCAGGTGGTTTTCATGCAAATAGGTAAACAGCGCTATATGTTAGTCTAAACAAAGCTTCTTGAATTTATACATAAATGATAGACTAAGCGGACAGCCGGTACCAGGGCTGCTTTTTTGTTGCCAAAATGCCTGGATCGACCATCAAAAATAACGCGGGTGGCGTTGGCGGCGTGCTGTTTTGGCTGTTACTAGACAGTTGATCAGTGTGCTGCAACCTGTACGCGTTTAAATTCAGGAGGAAAAATTTTGGTTCATCAGTTATTAGCAGAATTCATGGGAACTGCGCTTATGATTATTTTTGGTGTTGGCGTGCATTGTAGTGAGGTTTTAAAAGGAACTAAGTATCGGGGCTCTGGTCATATTTTTGCAATCACGACTTGGGGCTTTGGGATCACGATTGCGCTGTTTATTTTCGGCGATGTTTCGATCAACCCAGCGATGGTGCTGGCGCAATGTTTACTTGGGAACATAGAATGGTCATTATTTATTCCCTACTCAGTTGCCGAAGTATTAGGCGGTGTTGTCGGCGCGATGATCGTTTGGGTCATGTATGCTGATCACTTTAAAGCTTCCGAAAATGAAGTTTCACCGATCACGATCCGTAACTTGTTCTCCACGGCACCAGCTGTCCGTAACTTGCCGCGTAATTTCTTTGTCGAATTCTTTGATACTTTTATCTTTATTTCTGGAATTCTAGCAATTTCGCAAGTTAAAACACCAGGGATCGTGCCAATTGGTGTTGGTTTGCTGGTTTGGGCAATTGGGATGGGCTTAGGCGGCCCAACTGGATTCGCGATGAATTTAGCCCGTGATATGGGACCAAGAATCGCCCACGCAATTTTACCAATTAAAAATAAAGCTGATAGCGATTGGCAATATGGCATTATCGTACCAGGGATCGCACCATTTGTTGGTGCTGCCTGTGCCGCATTGTTCATGCACGCCTTTTTCGGAATTAGCTAAATTCTTTACAGTCTGCCTTAGTGCAGGCTTTTTTTATTCACGTAGATGACTAAATGAACCACTATTTCAACCTATTTATGCTACATTATTAAAAAAGCTATATTTTTATGAAATGAAGGAGGCGTTACTTATGTTAATTCGGCAGGCAACAAAAGCTGATTTACCCCAGTTAGCGCAAATTTATCTGCAAGTGCGCCAACAGACTTTTACTTGGCTGGCGGCACCGCAGTTGGCTGATCTACAAAAGGAAACCAAAGGTGAACAATTAGTGGTCGCAGAAAATAGGGGCGTGATCTGTGGCTTTGCCGCTTTTCAACCAGCTGCTAGCTTCGTTCACCTTTTGATCGTGACGCCAGCTGCACAAAGGCAAGGCGTTGGTCGTGCGCTATTGCAGACATTACAACAGCGGCGGCATAAATTATTGCGTTTAAAATGTGTCAAAAGTAATCAAGTCGCATTGGATTTTTATGCGCATTTAGGATTTCAGATCATCAAAGATAATGCTAGTGCACAGCCGGCTAATTATACATTACAAGCAACACGATTTGCACTAGGCGAATCGGAAAATAGCAAGTGAACGAGTTTTCAAATGCAGCCTAGAATCGACTTGCATTTAACGTTAATTTTCGGTACAGTTAGTAGGTACGTGAAACACAAATGTTTCACGAAACTAATGCTTAAATTAACATGATTTAGAGAGGGCGGCAGCAATGACTCCGACTACTTTTCAGGCGACCTTGGCTGACCAAGGTATTGACCTATCCAGCCAACAAATGGCGCAGTTCCACCGTTATTTTGAAGTGTTGGTGACGGTTAATCAACAAATGAACCTGACCAATATTACCGCAGAACCTGAAGTTTATTTGAAACATTTTTACGATTCACTAACGCCTAGTTTTTACTTGGCAGCATTACGCGAACAGCCGTTGACTATTTGTGATATCGGTGCCGGCGCTGGGTTTCCATCGATTCCGCTAAAAATCGTCTTCCCCCAGTTGCAAGTAACAATCGTTGATTCCCTGAACAAGCGCATCAACTTTCTCAACCAATTAGCCGCCGAACTAGACTTAGACCAAGTGGCGTTTTATCATGATCGTGCCGAAACGTTTGGCGCTAAACGCAGTGAACATCGGGAACAGTACGATTTAGTCACGGCGCGCGCAGTCGCACGGTTGAACGTGCTCAGCGAATTATGTCTACCTTTAGTGAAAAAAGGCGGCCAGTTTGTGGCGCTGAAAGGGCAATTACCGGATGACGAGTTGACGGAAGCTGACTATGCGATCAGCAAACTTGGTGGCAAACTTAACGCAACCACCGCCTTTACGCTGCCAGAAACAGGTGATCAGCGTCATTTGATCGTTATCGATAAAAAGCGGCAGACACCGAAAAGTTATCCGCGGCGTGCTGGAATCCCGAATCGGGAACCATTAGTTGCGGCTGATTAATTTCTATATAGGAAAGGAACTGAATTTATGGCACAAGTGATCGCCATCGCGAATCAAAAAGGTGGTGTCGGTAAGACGACCACCGCGATCAATTTAGGCGCTTGTTTGGCTGAACTTGGCGCACAAGTGTTACTGGTGGATGCCGATGCACAAGGGAATGCAACCAGTGGCGTTGGGATTGAAAAAAGCCATATTGAACATGATATTTATAATGTGTTGATCGATGAATACCCATTAGAACAAGCAATTCAGCATACACAGCGAGCCAACTTAGATATTGTGCCGGCAACGATTCAACTGGCCGGTGCCGAGATCGAGCTGACCAATTTGATGGCGCGTGAATCGCGCTTAAAACTAAGTTTGGCGCCTGCTCGTGAGCAATACGACTATATTTTGATCGATTGCCCGCCAGCGTTAGGTAATCTGACGATCAACGCCTTTACCGCTAGTGACAGCATTCTGATCCCAGTTCAAAGCGAATATTACGCTTTGGAGGGCTTAAGTCAGTTGTTACATACGATTAAATTAGTCCAGAAGCATTTCAATCCGAATTTACAAATTGAGGGCGTCTTGTTAACGATGTATGATGCGCGGACTAACTTAGGTGCGGAAGTTGTCGCCGAAGTGCGCAAATTTTTCCCGCAACAAGTATACCAAACGATCATTCCACGCAATGTACGTTT
Organism: Loigolactobacillus zhaoyuanensis; assembly: GCF_003946385.1. Taxonomy (GTDB): domain Bacteria; phylum Bacillota; class Bacilli; order Lactobacillales; family Lactobacillaceae; genus Loigolactobacillus; species Loigolactobacillus zhaoyuanensis. Next base: position 19,382 of record NZ_RHOE01000010.1, on the reverse strand, counting down.
GTCGGAAGCTCCTAGTCATGGCCTACCGGTGATCGACTACGATAAACGCTCTAAAGGCGCAGAAGTCTACGATTTATTGGCGAAGGAAGTGTTAGCTGCCCATGAATAAGCAAAATAAAAGTCTTGGCCGCGGCATGGATGCGCTGTTCAGTGATTTTGATGATTTCACTACGCCGCAAGCCAGCGAACAAGTCACGATGATCGCTTTAAGTGAAATTCGTCCAAATCCATACCAACCACGGCGTCAATTTGACGAAACGGCGTTACAAGAACTTGCTGCATCGATCAAGGAAAATGGCGTATTTCAGCCGATCATTGTGCGTAAAAGTATTAGCGGGTACGAATTAATTGCTGGTGAACGGCGTTTTCGTGCGTCTAAGTTAGCTGATAAAACAGAAATTCCGGCGCTGGTGCGCAAAGTCGACGAATCACTAATGATGGAGATCGCGGTGTTAGAGAATTTACAACGTGAAGATCTGAACCCATTGGAAGAAGCGGCCGCCTATGATATGCTGATGAAGAAGCTACATTTGACGCAAGAGCAAGTCGCCACGCGCTTAGGTAAAAGTCGCCCGTATATCGCTAACTATTTACGGCTGCTAACATTACCGGCGCCAGTGAAAAAGTTGGTTGAAGCGCAGGCGCTGTCGATGGGCCAAGCACGGACGCTTTTAGGCTTAAAAGATAAAAGTAAAATGGTTACCGTCGCGCAACGGACGATCAAAGAACAATTAACGGTGCGCGAGCTGGAGCGTTTAGTCAGTCAATTAAATGCGGCTAAACCGGTTAAGCCAGCGCCGCAACCAGTTAAATCACCTTATCTAAAAGTCAGTGAAAATCGACTGCAACAGCATTTTGGCACTAAAGTTAATATTGCTGCTCATGGTGATAAAGGCAAGATCGAAATCAATTATTTGTCGACGGCGGATTTAAATCGTCTTTTGGATCTACTAGGCGTTGAGGAGGAATCATGATGTTTGATTTAAACGATATTGTTGAAATGAAGAAACCACACGCATGTGGCGCTAATCGCTGGCAGATCATCCGGGTGGGTGCTGACATCAAAATCCAATGCACGCAATGTCAGCATATCGTCATGATGTCGCGGCGTGATTTTACCCGTAAGCTGAAAAAAGTTTTGGAAAAAGCACCTGATAACGAGTCGGGTACAGAATAATTTTTAACTAAAAGTATAAATGTGTCTAAAAAAGGCCGATTTCAAATCACCTATTTGGGCATGCTTTAAATTCTAGAAAGCGAGTGACAATAAAATGGCTTTAACTGCAGGTATTGTCGGCTTACCTAATGTCGGCAAATCAACATTATTTAACGCGATCACAAAGGCAGGCGCGGAAATGGCGAACTATCCTTTCGCCACCATCGATCCTAATGTCGGGATGGTCGAAGTACCAGATAAACGGTTAGCACGAATCGATGAAGTTATTCCCGCAAAGAAAATCGTTCCCACAACTTTTGAATTCACTGATATTGCCGGCATCGTTAAAGGCGCCAGCAAGGGTGAAGGTCTGGGCAATAAATTCTTAGAGAATATTCGCCGAGTCGATGCAATTGTTCACGTAGTACGCGCATTTGACGACGATAATATTACGCATGTTACTGGTAAGGTAGCACCGCTAGATGACATCGAGACCATTAACTTGGAATTAGGTTTGGCCGATTTAGAAAGTGTTAACAAACGCTTGGCTAAAGTTCAGCGCGATGCTAAATCACGTGATAAAGACGCGCTAGCCGAATTAGCGGTTTTAGAAAAAATTCAGCCTGTTCTAGAAAATGGTGGTTCAGTACGCTCACTAGAATTTGACGAAGATGAACAACCTATCGTTAAAGGATTATTCTTGTTGACGGCTAAGCCAATTCTGTATGTGGCTAATATTGCGGAAGACGATATGGCTGATCCAGAAAAATCAGTTTACGTGCAGCAGATCACGGAATATGCCGCTAAGGAAGGCGCCGAAACGATTGCTGTTTGTGCGGAGACTGAAGAGGAAATTGCTGAATTAGATGATGCCGACAAGGCTGATTTCCTGGAAGCTGAAGGCGTTGAAGAACCTGGTTTGGATCGTTTGATTCGCGCCTCGTACCATTTGTTAGGCTTAGGCACTTTCTTCACTGCTGGTGGTAAGGAAACCAAGGCATGGACGTTCCAGCGCGGAATCAAAGCACCACAAGCCGCTGGTATTATTCATTCTGACTTTGAACGTGGCTTTATCCGTGCTGAAACAGTCTCGTTTGCCGACCTAGATCAGTATGGTAGCATGCAAAAGGTCAAGGAAGCGGGCCGTTTACGTGCAGAAGGTAAGGAATACGTCGTCCAAGATGGCGACATCATTGAATTTAGATTCAATGTTTAATTGGAGGGTAACGCATGAGTGATGATAAGCAAGAGCGCAACGCTGGCGTGCAGCAACATCAGCACAAACCAGTTGGACCAGATGAATTAACTAAGCGTAATCAAGATTATTTGTACCATTTAAAAAAAGCTTTAGTCGAAACTAAGCTGACACCAGAAAAGCAACAGGCTGCCATTGACGACATGATCCCCAAAATGTTGGCGGGCCAAAAACAAGGCCAAACGGCACGTCAGTTATTTGGTACGGTAACGGAGCAAGTTGTGGCGATCATTCAAGGACCAAAAACAGATCCGAATGCGTCACAAAACAAGTGGCTGTTAATGTTAGATAGTTCATTGATGGTTTTCATGGTCTTCAACTTGATGTATGGGATCATGTTCTTCTTCAGTAATAATTCTAAAATTCAAACAGGCCAAGCCGGTATTTTATCAGAATTAATTTTGGCGATCGTCGCTGGGTTCGGTATTATGCAAATGCAATTAAATATGGGCAACTGCGGCCAAAAACGGATGCCGATTTGGCGGTTACTGGTTTATGGGGTTATTTTCTTTATCGTATTGACGGGGACTTATACCTTAGTTATGTTGATCCCCGGGCCGTTGAACGCTAATTTGCCAGCTGCAGTTTACATTGTGATCGGTGCAGCGGCATTAGTATTACGGATTTATCTGAAAAAACGCTTTAACATTAAAAATACAGTCTTTTAAAGATAAGTGTGTCACCGCGATTATCGGTGGCACATTTTTTAATATCCGAACATTTATGTAGTGAATGTTAATAATAAGCGTAAAAACCGAATATAGAATATAATTTATTAATTTTTGTTTATGAAAAAAAGATTAAAAAGCCTTGACGCTATTAAATATCTCTGGTAAGTTAGTCGGTAATCTAAAAATAAATACTCCACTGAAGGGATCGATAATCGCCATGTCTAATTGGGACACGAAATTTGCGAAAAAAGGTTACACGTTTGATGATGTTTTATTAATTCCAGCAGAAAGCCACGTTTTGCCACATGATGTAGATGTCAGCGTGCAGTTGGCGAAGAATCTACACCTCAATGTACCAATTATGAGCGCGAGCATGGATACCGTTACGGAGTCAGCAATGGCAATCGCGATGGCACGCCAAGGTGGTCTTGGTGTGATTCACAAAAACATGACGATCAAGCAACAAGCCGATGAAGTCCGCAAAGTTAAACGTTCTGAAAGTGGTGTTATCGTTGATCCGTTCTATCTGACGCCAGAACATACGATCCAAGCTGCTGAGGATTTGATGAAGCGTTATCGAATCAGCGGTGTCCCGATCGTTGATTCGTTGGATAGCCGGAAATTAGTCGGAATCATTACGTTCCGCGATATCCGTTTTGTTACCGACTATTCAGTCGCTATCAGTACTGCGATGACTAAGGAACCATTAGTTACAGCACCAGAGGGGACTTCTTTAGCCCACGCTGAACAGATTTTACAACAACATAAAATTGAAAAATTACCTTTAGTTGATGCGGCAGGCCGTTTAAGTGGCTTGGTCACGATTAAAGATATTGAAAAGGCAGTCGAATTTCCTAATGCAGCTAAAGACGTGCAAGGGCGGTTATTAGTTGCGGCAGCAGTTGGTGTCACAAGTGATACTTTTGACCGTGCTGAAGCGTTACTTGAAGCTGGCGCGGATGCGATCATTATCGATACTGCCCATGGTCATTCTGCCGGTGTGATCCGTAAAATCGGTGAAATTCGTGCCCGCTTCCCTGAAGCAACTTTGATTGCCGGAAACGTCGCTACAGCCGAAGCAACTCGTGCTTTATATGATGTAGGTGTTGATGTAGTCAAAGTCGGTATTGGTCCTGGTTCGATTTGTACGACACGAATCGTTGCTGGCGTCGGTGTGCCACAATTAACGGCTATCTATGACGCTGCCAGTGTGGCACGCGAATATGGTAAAACGATTATTGCCGATGGTGGGATCAAGTATTCCGGTGATATTGTTAAGGCGTTGGCTGCTGGCGGTAACGCAGTAATGTTAGGTTCAATGCTAGCAGGGACTGACGAAGCGCCTGGCGAATTTGAAATCTATCAAGGTCGTCGCTTCAAGACTTATCGCGGTATGGGTAGTATGGCCGCGATGGACAGTTCTCACGGCTCTTCTGATCGTTACTTCCAAAGCGGCGTTAATGAAGCCAACAAATTGGTTCCTGAAGGTATTGAAGGCCGTGTCGCTTACAAAGGTAGCTTAGCCGATATCGTCTACCAAATGGTTGGTGGCTTACGGGCCGGAATGGGTTATGTTGGCGCAGCTGATCTACAAGATTTAGCCGACAACGCACAATTCATTCAGATCTCAGGCGCCGGCCTACGTGAATCGCATCCCCATGATGTTCAGATCACCAAGGAAGCACCCAATTATTCAGTTCAATAAAAATTTAAACGCTACTCGATCGTCGCCTGACCCAGGTGGCGATTTTTTTTTGGCTGCATGTTGTACTTCAACCATGGTCAAGGTAAACTTAAATTAATTAATGTACGTGATTTTATGAAGCGTAACGTTCAAGTTGGTTAATAAACAACTAAAATTGTGAAGTAGCGAGGAGTTTGCCTAATGAAAATTAAAGTAAAGCAGCCAGCTGCGGTTCAGCTGACGTTGGATGAACAGGAGTTAGTGGTCCAACAAACGGTCAAGCACGGTTTGAAGCGGTCGTCTGTTGTCACTACCGTACCGCGTACAGCTTTGATCGGTATGGAAATGCATCAACCAACTGAGGATAATAACGGTCATTTTCAAGTGACTTATCAGTTAGATAAAAAAGCGGATAAGCAAATTGTCGATTTTTGGTTTGGTCGGTCCGACGCACCTTTTTTGAATGAACTTCATCAGATTTTAGAGCAGCAAATCAATAAGAACAGTGAATGGGGCGAGGCTGATTTTGTGGCTAATGGTCAGCTGATCATGGAATATTTAGATATGCGGGACAAAGGCTTACTGACTAATGCAGAATTTGAAGCCAAAAAACGTGAAATTTTAAGATTAGATTGAACCGACATTGCGATTGATAATCTGAAGGGAGTTGTGAGCTATGGCCAAGCAACGACAAAAGCAAATGAAGAATAAGTTGAAAAACTTACAAAGGGCGACGCAAGCACGGCAGCAACGCATTCAAAAACAAGCACCTGATCAGCCAAGTGCGTTGGCGCAGAATTTAGCGTTATTATCAGACGATGAGCCGAAATCAAGCGCGCTTGAAACGGCGCTTGATGTTGAAAATATGCCGATCGTGCAGCAAGCGCATTTGTTAGCTGATCTGCGACAATTGATTGCCCAACAAAAATTAGTTACGTTGCCGGATAGCCGGCTGACTACCGCTGAGCTAGCGGATCTAGCCACCCAATTACCGTTGCCCCTACCACGTGGTTATCAACAGATGTTACGCGATTTAGGTGCTTTATACGGATTTGGTTATTTTTTTGCTGGACGTAGTACTAAAAATGTAGCTGCTGATCTGGTTTATTTAAACCAAGCCGCACGGCACGATTTATTGGCGCCCGAACAAGCCGCGCATTTATTGATTTTTGCTGCCAGTGAACAACGTTATCTTGCTTTCTCATATGCGCAAGCTGGAACACCGCGGATCGTTCGTGGTGATCAACACCAACAAACTGAGGTGGCGCCAGATTTTGCAACCTTTGTGGCACAATTAACGCAGTAACGCACGATTTTTCTTTTTTGCCGGCGAACTTGCTATACTAGTATTAGAAAGCGAGGCGCAGCGGCTATGAAAAAATGGCGACAAAAATTAGTTTATTGGCAGAAAAAAAGTGCGCCGTTGATCACGACTTATCAAACGGCTAATATTAGTAAAAATGCAGTGGTCGTGGCCTATTATGCGTTGCTTTCCGTTTTTCCGCTGTTGATTTTCTTAGGCAATTTATTGCCCTTTTTGAATATTCCGGTCAAGGAAGTATTAACCTATATTCAGGCGCTACTGCCGGCTTCGATATATCAGACGCTAGCGTCGCAAATCAAAGGTTTTCTAACTAATGGTAGCGGCGGCTTGTTATCATTAGGTGCGGTGATCACATTATGGTCGGCTAGCCGTGGAATCGTTAGTTTGCGCGATAGTGTTAATCAAGCCTATGGCATTAAAACACCGCAAAACGCTTTGCTGGCAAGATTTTTGTCGTTATTTTTAACCCTGTTTTTTGTTTTGTTGATGATATTTTTAGTTTTAGTTTTCGGATTTGGTCAAGATGTTTTGAATTATATCGTGCCCCGATTAGAATTACCCAATGCGATTTTAGCTATTTTTGCACAGTTAAAATTACCGGTCACTGGGTTAATGCTACTGATTATTTTACTGTTACTTTTCTACTTTTTACCCAATGCGCGCCTGCATTTACGTTGCGTTTTACCAGGCACGTTACTAACCGCAACGGGTTGGCTTGTCTTGGCACAGTTTTTTGCCTTGTATGTCCGCTATTTTGCCCGCTCCGTTAGTAGCTATGGTGCCATCGGAACGTTTATTGTTTTAATGTTCTGGCTGGTTTTTATTGCGCAGATCTTGTTATTTAGTGCATTTTTGAATCGATTGATCGAGGAACATTTTTATGGCGAAATTCAACCGATTGCCGGTAAGTTACGTGATTGGTGGGAACGTTGGCGTAGCAAAAAAGCGTGATCACAAAGGATCACGCTTTTTGAATATCGCCATCAGCTAAAATTTCGCTTAAATGAGGAATTGAAGGCTGTGCGCCTAATTTTTGCACAGTTAGTGAAGAGGCTTTATTGGCAAAACGTACTGCAGTATCTAAATTGCTCAAGTCCTTATTCAACTGTGAGCTGAGTGCACCGATAAAGGTATCACCGGCGGCAGTCGTATCAATGGTATCAACTTTAAAGGCTTTAACGAAGCCATGTTCAGTTTTAGTCTGGTAGTAAGCGCCTTTAGCGCCCACCGTGATGATCACAGCGCTGACGCCTTGTTGGAGCAAGGCTGTCGCGGCGGCGTTCATACTCGTTTCATCCGTTACTTTAATGCCGGTCAGTGTTTCACTTTCAGTTTCGTTAGGAACAATTAAGTCGGTCAGCGTTAATAGTTCGGGATCTAGTTCTGTTTTAGCCGGTGCTGGATTTAAAATCGTGGTGACACCGACTGATTTAGCATAACGGAAAGCAGCTAAAGTAGTCGTTAGCGGGGTTTCAAATTCAGCGATCAGAAAATCAGCAGCAGCGATCGTTGCTTGGGCGGTGTCGATATCGCCAATTTTGATTTCCTGATTAGTGCCGCCATCAACGAGAATACTATTCTGACCGTTGTCATCTAGTAAGATAAAGGCTTCACCAGTGTCGGCGTAATTACTGGTCGTGATTTGTGTGATATCGATCCCGGCAGCTTGCAGCGCGTCCAACATCATTTTACCATTAGCATCTGCACCAACTTTACCAATAAAGGCAGTTTGAGCGTTTGCCCGCGCAGCTGCAATTGCTTGATTGGCGCCTTTACCACCACCAGCGACTTGTTTGCCGCTCATGGCCAAAGTTTCGCCAGGTTTCGGCAGGCGGGGAATTTGTAGGATCGTATCGACATTAATACTGCCAAGAATTGTTACACGTGTCATAAATAAGCCTCCAGAGTTGAATTTACCACTATTATAGCGAAAAAAGCGCCGCGACGGCAAATTTAGGCGCTTTTTTGATCATATTGATTTGATAATACTTAGTGAAATAGTTTAAGTTATAAGTGTTCGAAAAAAAACGGAACAGAATTTTCTGTTCCGTTGGCTAAACTTAGCGATATTGGCGCAATGCACGTTGATACTCAGCGGTTGTTAAACGGCCAGCTGCATATTCACGCGCTAGGGTTGCCCGAGTCATTGGTCGCTGGATACGCGCCTTAACGGTTTGCCGTTGCGGTAAATTAGCACCAATTAGGCCAGCCATTAACAGGATCATTAGAATACTAAATTGAATCATCATGGTCACCACCACTTTCTATACTCCTATTGTACCCCATCAAGGCTGATTTACGCGATTATTTTGTTTAAGAAAGTTTGAAAGTTTGTTATAGTAGAGCTTGCTTCCTGTTATCGCTTGGACTATGCGGTAGGTCTAGGTCATGGCCGAAACAGTTTGAGTCGTAGACTTACAACTACGCAGCACTGATTTACCACAAGCGTGGACACAACTTTAATGTTAAAATTAATTCTAAAAAAAGAGGTAAAGCTATGTTTGAACCAACTAAAAAGCGGCAAACCGCAGATGAAGTTAAAGCACGTGTACCAGCAGCAGTAATTAATTTATTATGGCAAACGCTAAGCGATTTTCGGCAGCAAAAGAAAATCATTTCTTCGCCATTGGCAATTGCCTTCAGTGACGATCATGATGCAGATAATATTTATGTTTTAGTTATGCAGGAAAATGGGGACATTGCCGAAGAAGTTACCCTGGCTTATAATGGGCCGGTTGATTTTCTTGGGCAAGGGACGATCGTTATTATTAGTGATAAAAAGAAAGCGATCAGAATGACATTGAGCACACTTAATAAGGAATAAGCGCGTTATCGAGCGCGCTTGTTCAGTTACTTTTTGAAAATTATTTGACGGTTTTCATTTCCTGTGCTATTCTCATTATAATTTAATATTCGGATTTGTCGTGATAATGCTAACCTAGTAGTGCATTACTTCAGTGAACAGAGAATTGGCGGTCGGTGCAAGCCAAGCAGGGTAATGTGATGAATTATATTATAGCGACAATGGTTTTAACCATTATCTAATTATAAGTGCAGAATTTATTCTGAAGCTGGGTGGTACCACGGTAAATCGTCCCTGTTGTCGTAAGGCAGCAGGGACTTTTTTTATACAATATTATCGAGCAGCTAGATGCGACACAATAAAAATGAAATGGGGTGTCAGTTATGACAACCGTACTTATTGAAGGTTTAGGGTTGATCGGCGGATCGCTCGCGCTCGCGCTTAAACAGAAGGTGGCTGACACCTATCTTATTGGGTTAGATCAGAATTTAGATAGCTTGCGTTATGCCCAAGCAGCAGGCATTATTGACGAAGCTGGAACCAACCTAGCGGCAGTGGCACCGCGGGCGGATGTGATCATTTTAGCAACGCCAGTTAAAAATATTGCGGCAACATTACGACAATTGGCAAATCTTAAGCTGAAACCTAATGTGATCGTCACCGATACCGGCAGCACTAAGCAAACAGTCTTGCGTGCTGCTGAACCATTATTAGCGCAAGGAATAACTGTGATCGGTGGTCATCCGATGGCGGGCTCACATAAATCTGGTGTACAAGCCGCAAACCTTGATCTATTTCGCAGTGCTTACTATTTTTTGGTGCCAGCTCAGCACGTAGCGCCTAAACAAGTCGTACACCTGCAACAGCTATTGGCCGGGACACAGGCTAAGTTCTTACAAGTTGCGCCGGCGGAACATGATCATATTGTGGCCATGTTGAGCCACGTGCCACACATGTTAGCGGCCACGTTAGTTAATGAAACCACGCACCAATTTCAAGACTCGCCGACTGCACTGCGATTGGCTGCCGGTGGCTTTCGCGATATGACGCGAATTGCTTCGTCAGATCCGCAAATGTGGACCGATATTCTGCTCACAAATACAGCGGCGATCCAACAAATATTACATCGCTACATCACTGATCTAACTAATTTGGAACAAGCGATGACGACTCGTGATCAAACGGCTTTGTTAGCATTTTTTCAGCAAGCTAAGGTGACACGTGACGCCATTGATCCACAAAAAGCGGGGGCAATTCCAGGATTCTTCGATATTTTTGTCGACATTCCTGATCGTACGGGGGCAATCGCTAAGGTGACGACAATTTTAGCGCAAGCACAGATTCAATTAGTTAATCTACAAATTCTGGAAACGCGCGAAGAATTGAATGGTATCCTACAATTAACCTTTGCTAGTGCGGTGGCACAACAACAGGCACAGCAATTATTAGCTGCAAAACAAATCAGTATTTTAAGGAGGGCGTAACATGTTAGATGTGATTTTAGTTGGATTTATGGGCACTGGTAAAACAACGGTCGGTGAGGTATTAGCCGCTAATTTTAAGCGCCCGCAAATTGATTTGGATGATGAGATCATTACCACCGCTGGTAAATCGATCAAGCAAATTTTTGCTGATTCTGGTGAAGTCGCTTTTCGCCAGTTGGAAACGCAGGTTTTAAAGCAAGCCTTCACTAAAAACGGTATTCTGTCGACTGGCGGTGGTGTCGTTGAATCGGCGGCTAATCGCGAATTATTGCGGCAAACAGCGATTCCAGTAATTTATTTGCAGACAGAACCAGCGGCAATTTTTCAACGTTTAAAAAGTGACGATGGCCGACCTTTGGTGCAGCAGCTTGGTGAAGTGGGTCTACGCAAGCTTTGGCAACGCCGGGTACCACTTTATCAGCAAGTGGCGACACATACGATCACGACTGATACCCGCACACCACAGCAAGTGAGCCAACAAATCCAACAATTATTAGGTCAGGAAGTGCTGTCCCATGAAATCTAAGCGACTTATTCTCGGGTTATATTTAAATTATTTTGTTCTGGGGATCAGCCAAATTATTTTGGCTCAGAATATGGATGCACTGCGGTTACACTGGCACACTACAACAGCCGGCGTGGCGTTTGTTATTTCCGCACTTGGTGTCGGCCGGCTACTCGTTTATCTGCTATCCGGCTTTTTATCAGATCGTTTTGGCCGTCGCCCGTTTGTCTTGTTAGGTATGGGCGCTTTCGTCGTTTTTTATGCGGGTATTTTACTTAGCCCTAATATTTATTTCGCATTTGCTTTCAGCGTGCTTTCCGGTGTAGCTAATTCTTGCCTCGATACCGGTACTTATCCAACACTGATCGATCTATTTCCACAGCGCGATGGTGCAGCTACGGTGATGTTGAAGGCCTTTATGTCGTTAGGCGAACTGTTTATTCCACTGATCATCGGTTTATTGACGGTAGCGCACTTGTGGTATGGCTGGTCAATGCTGTTTGTCGTCGTAGTGATCCTGATCAACGTGGCGCTATTGTGGCGGGCAGATTTTCCTAGCCGAGCCGCAGTTCAACAATTAAGCGCCAGTGAACAGTCAGCCCAGCGGACGCCAGCAAAATGGTACCTTGACGGTGTTTTGTTCGTGCTATACGGTTATTTATCGATGGCGACTTTTTATTTGATCGCCCAGTGGCTGACTAAATACGGCGCCACAGTGGCCGGTATGGGTAACTTGGCGGCGCACGCTTTGTTGAGCTACTACAGTATCGGCTCAATTGCCAGCGTTATCTTGACTGCCATTATGGTCAATCGGCTAGTTAAACCCATGCAGATCCAAGTGGGTTACACCTTTATGGCACTAATAGCGATCGGTGCGATGTGGCAATTTCCCACGCCAACGGTGCTCAGTGTTGGTGGCTTTGCAGTTGGTTTCTTTGCGGCCGGCGGTGTGATGCAGCTGGGTCTGACCACGATGGCCAAATTTTTTCCGATCGGCAAAGGTTTGGTCACGGGTATTTTCTATACTGCTGGTGCACTGGCTTCGTTTACGATTCCGTTGCTCACTGGCTGGTTAGCGCAGACCAATATGCACAGCATTATGTTAGTTGACGTGCTCATCGCTGCCTTGGGTTTTGTGGTTTCAGTCGGTATTAGTATTCGCTACCGTATATTGTTCGCTAAATCAGCGCCAACATTGGATTTAGTGGAATAAAAAATGACGACGACCTAGCATAAATATGCGCGGTCGTCGTCATTTTTTGTCCAATTCTAATGGTTTATTTTGTGGCGCCGCGCAGTGATGAAGAGAAAAATCAAGGTCGGAATCAGAACGATCAGCCACCAACGGCTAAAGTTGGCGCTAAACCAAAGTTCACAGCCAATAATAATGATAAACACGAGGGCGAGTAAATAATATTTCACAGTCATGGGTCGAGACCTCCCGCGGATAAGCATAATAAGCATCGGACAGCTGCTATTTTCATAGCGATCGATTTAAAATGTCACTTGTTGCTTTAAGTATAATCGATGAACTAATATTGCAAAACAAAAACGCATAGGCTATTCGCAGGCGTGCGTAAAAAGTTAACGCCGCACTATATTGCGCCATAATAAAAAGCACTTCATTGCCGATAAATTCCGGAATGAAGTGCTTGTCAATTAAACTTCAATAATGTATTCAGCTAATCGTTGGCGATCCTCAGGACTAACTTCGGCGGTAATTTGCGTACCGTCAGCCGTGTAATCTTGCGCGATAATATTTGTTTGTTCATTGAGATAGTCGACCCACTTACCAGCAGCAAAAGGAATCATGAACGTCACTTTGGTCAAGTTAGCAAATAATTCTTTGATGATCATTTGCGTCAATAATTCTAATGAAGCGGGATCAGTGGCTGCATAAACTAAATCATGCTCGCCGGTTTGTAATGGGAATGTGGTTTCCGGTTTACGATCGGCTTTATTATAAGCGTAGATCATTGGAATATCATCGATACCCATGGCGTGCAGTGTTTTTTCAGTTACTTTGATCATTTCTTGATAATTAGGATCAGAAAAATCGATCACTTGGATCAATAAATCAGCCGCTGCTGCTTCAGCTAGTGTAGAGCGGAAAGCTTTGACAAGCTGGGTGGGTAATTTATTGATGAAACCGACTGTATCGCTGAGTAGGAACTTCTTGTTGTCAGGCAAAGTAATTTCGCGCACGCTGGTGTCTAAGGTAGCAAACAACATATCTTGTTCAAAGACAGTCTTAGGCGTGTCCTCATTAAAGCGGCGCAATAAGCCGTTCATAGTGGTTGATTTACCAGCATTAGTATAGCCAACTAATGCGACGGTGGGCAATGCCGCACGATCACGTTGCGCCCGCTTAGTCTGTTGCGCCACTTCCATTTGTTTCAATTCGTGCCGTAATTGGCTGATTTTATTTTTGATCGTCCGTTGGTTCATTTCCAGCTTGGTTTCACCGCTACCACGGTTAGCAAAACCAGGGCCGCCGCCTTGTTGCATTAAGTTGGCCTGTTCGCCAGCTCGTAGTCGTGGCAGTTCATATTGCAAACGGGCAATTTGCACTTGGACTTTGGCTTCACGACTTTGCGCACGATTAGCAAAAATAGCTAAAATCAAGCCAGTCCGATCTAATAAAGTCATTTTTAAGTTTTGTTCCAGATTACGGATCTGTGATGGGCTTAATTCGTCGTTGACAACTAAAACATGCGCGTCGTTTTCTTCCGCTAATTGGCGAACCTCATCCAGCTTGCCGCTACCAAAATAAGTGGCAGCCACCGCGCGCTCTAAATTTTGGCGAATATCGCCGACCACCAACATATTGTTAGCTTTGACTAATTCGTTTAATTCAGCCATATCGCTTTCAAAATAAGCTTGGTTTTGGCTGACGCCACCGATCAATACTTTAGTTAATTCGATTTCTTGCATATTTCCTCCGTATGTGGCGTATTTACACCACTAATGATTTTGAGTTACGGTTAATTATAGGAAAATACGTTTCTTTTTGATCATCTTACAAGTCTCCTTTACGCCAGTCGCAAGTATCGCCGACGTTAAATACAGGTTTTAAATTTGTGACTGTGCCTGTATTTAGTTGATTTGTCGCACTTTCATTGTAACATGGTAGTAGAATAAAATAAAAGCATTGGAGGCACGCAAAAATGGCAGATGACATCCAAAATTATCTGAAAAATCATGTTTTTAGTCAGCCGCAGTTAAAGCCGGATGAGCAGCGCGCTTTTCTCGGTAATTTTCGTGAGCGCGTCGCATTGGCGCTGACAATTAAGCAATTACGTACGGCCAAAGCGGAAGCGTTAGTCCGTGACGTTTTAGCACGCTATCCCGGTATGCGTATTTACATTAATGGCCGGATGGGGAAAACGCTGATCAATCGCTATTTGCGGGTAGCAGTCGCGACGGATTATCCATTTACGATATTAGCGCAAAATGGGCTACGGGTGACGCAGCCGCTAACTGACCAAGATTTTGGCTTAGTCATCGCAGGACAACAAAAAATGACGCGCCCAATTGTATTATGATCTAGTGACTTAGCGGGGCTAATCTGCGTTGGTAAACCGCTAGCGCAGCAATTTCGCATAAGAGAATTAGAACCGCCAGCGGCATATAGGAATCTTGTCCCAATAAGCCAACAAATGGTGAAAGCACCCCACCAATCAAGTTTTGGGTCAGGCCTAGCAAGGCCGACGCGCTGCCGGCATTAGCGTGTGCGTGCTGCATCGCCAGTGAAGCAGCCACGGTGCTGACAATGCCGACCATTGAAGCAACTAAAAATAGTGGAATTAACACCAAAGTTAAGTGGCGGGGCAAAAATAAGGTGACAAATAAGGCTAAGCCACCGATCAAAGCAATCAGCACACCGCCGTAGAGCACACGATACTCGTTGAAACGAGTGGCCAGATAGCCAGCTAGTTGTGACATGACCACGATGCCGAGACCGTTCAGTGCATAGACCATGCTGAAACCTTGCGCTGAAAGGCCGAAAATATTTTGTAGCATAAATGAAGAACCAGAAATATAGGCAAATAGGCCGCCAGAGACTAGCCCAGTAACCAGCGTGTAGCCCATAAATATGCGATCATGCAGCAGAATGTTAAGGATGCTAAGTGAATTTCTTTTTACGGTGGTCTCGGCGGGATGTGTTTCGGGTAAGCCGAGCCAAACGCTGATAAATAGAACTAAACCAACGGCGGCTAAAATATAAAAAATACCGCGCCAAGTCGTGAACGTAAGCACGAAGCCGCCAATGATCGGTGCGATCACTGGGAAAATACCGTTGACCCCCATTAGTAGCGCATAGAATTTAGTTAACTTTTTACCGGTGAATAGATCCGTTGCGATCGCCCGTGACGTCACTAATCCAGCTGCACCAGCTAAGCCTTGAATGGCCCGCAAAAAAATCAGCCACCAAACATTAGTCGCCCAGCCGGCTAACAAGGAAGCGACGGTAAAGACAACCATACCAGTTAAGGTTGGTAATTTACGACCAACGCGGTCACTCCAAGGACCAATAAAAATTTGACCGACTGCTAAACCGATCAAGCAAGTGGTGATCGATAGTTGCGTTAGTGAGGCGCTAGTATGTAACTGCTGCTGTAATTGCGGTAGCGCAGGTAAATACATGTCCATTGAGAGCGGACCAAAAGCGCTCAATGTTCCCAGTAAAACCAATAACCATAATTCACGCCGCTTACTCATTTAAATAATCTCCTTGTCTATCAAACGGTTGTTTATTCCAAAAAAAATTAGACCCGCGTCGGATTTTATTCGGACGCTGCCTAATGTGTATTTTACGATACTTAAGTTAAAACGATAAATGGCTGAAAAATAATTTTTGTAACTAGACTTGAATTATTTTTTGGTTAGCCTTGCCGCCAATGATTATACCCTAAAGCGACGATATAAAACAAACATTCAATGGAAGCAATGAAAAACGTGACCGGCCAGTTAGTGATGTAGCCTAGGTACAAGCCGCCCCAGACACCGACCAGCGACATGCCGATCGCCACGACCATCATCCCGCTGACGGTATGTGCAAAGTAGCGCGAACTTGCTGCTGGTAGGGTCAGCAAGACGAAAATCAATAGTGAACCGACGATTTGCGCAGCGACACTTACCGATAGCGCCAATAAAACTAAGAAGATGATCGATAAAATGTTAGTCCAGAGACCTTTGACGCGCGCGCCAATATGATCGAAGGAGTCAAATTTTAAATCACGGTAGATGAATAATAGAACTAATAAAACAACTGCCGATAAGACGATCACTTGGATCACGTTGGCGCGACTAATGCCGATAATACTACCAAATAAAATATTAGTGGCGTAACTTGAAGTTTTGTTGGCTAACGACAGGAATAAAATACCTAGGCCGATAAATAGACTGGAAATAGCGCTGATCGAAGCTTCACGCCGGGCGGCTTTAACGCTGAGTTGACCAACGATCACCGAACTGACCATGGTGAACAGCAACATGCCGTTAAGTGGAGGCCAACCAGCAAAAATACCAAAAGCTGCGCCAGCAAAGCCAATTTCTGATAGGGTATGCGTCAGAAAAGACATATTGCGGGCAATGACGAAAACGCCAACGATGCCACTAATGATCGCGATAAAAGTACTAGCCAGAAAGGCGTTTTGCATAAAAGGTAGACTAAGCATGGCTCGTTTCACCTCCACGGTCGGCGCTGATCAACGCATCTTCAGGTAATTTAGCGATCGGGCCTAATTCATAGCCCGACCGACGCAATAATAAAAACTCATCCGCATATTGCTTGGCTAAAGGGAGATCATGAGTGACAAAGATCACCGTTAGATTCTGTTCACGGTTGAATTTTTTAACTAATTCCAGTAATTCGTATTTCATCATATTATCGAGACTAGCTGTTGATTCGTCTAAAATTAATAGATTCGGCTGCTCAACCAAAGCTTGCGCTAAATAAGCACGCTGCTTTTCGCCACCAGAAGCCATCCCTAATGGCCGCTTAGCGATGGCAGTCAGGTTAGTTGTCCGAATAGCAGTATCGACGGCTTGGCGCTCTTTGCGTGATAACCAAGGTAAATGGATCCCGCTAAGATTTAGACTGACAAAATCACGTACGGTCAACGGATATTCTTCATCCAGGTTACGAAACTGCGGCACATAACCGATACGAATCGCTTTACGTTCGGGGAAAAAGCTGATCGTTCCAGCGCTAGGTTTCAACTGATGTAACAGTGCGCGGATCAAAGTCGTTTTGCCGGCGCCGTTTTCACCAACGATACTGAGAAAACTACCGCGTTGTAACGTGAAATTTAGATCTTGAAAAACTTGGTGATCAGGGAAGTTGACCGCCAGATGTTCAACTGTTAAAAGTGGTGATTGCGTCATGATGACCTTCCTTTTTACTAGAGAGTGTTTAAAAAGCGTTAGATAGTTATTGCGTTTTCTGAATTTTGGCGAGTTGCTCATATTGCTGTAGCATCCACTGCCGATAATTAAGACCATGGGGCATCGTCTCGGTAACTTTGATTACTGGGACGTTATGTTTATTGGCTAGACTAACCAAGTTTGCGACGACCTTGTCGGTAGATTGACTATTTTGAACAAAAAAGGCGATTTTGTGTTCAGTGATCGCAGTTTGTAGCGACTTAATATCGCTGGGTGATGGATCAGTGCCTTCTTCGATCGCACGTGCAAAATGTTGGTCACTAATTTGATAGCCTAGTTCGGCTAATGCATAGTTGAAAACTGGTTCACTCACGGCAACTTTTTGCCGCTGACTATTTTGTTTTAATTGGTTTAATTTAGTTGAGATCGGTTGGAGTGACTTAATATATTTTTCCGCGTTACGCTGATAGGCCGCCTGATGTTTCGGATCACGCTTAGCGTAGACTTTAGCTAAGTGGCGGGCTAACTTGCTCATAGTTGTTTCATTATACCAAAGGTGTTCATTGGCGCCGGTTTTTTTGCTCATTAAATCTTCACCAACACGAATGCTAGTCACGGCTGAATTACCGTTGGCCTTGACTAACTTTTGCATCCAACCGTCATAGCCGATACCATTAGCGATGACAACATCCGCGGCGGCAACTGTTCGTGCAGTTTTTGTGGTCGGTTCAAAATCATGCGGATCAGTATTTGGGCTAGTAATAATTGAGGTAACGGTCCCGTGATCGCCAAGGACTGCTTTAGCCACTTCACCATAAAAATTAAGCGAGCTAACCACCGTGATACCATCGGTTTTGGCGGCTGGCTTGGTTGTGCACCCCGCTAGGAGCAATAAAAGACTGGCCAGCAAGGTCACGCTAGCCCAAAGTTTGTGTTGCTTCATTTGTTAGGTCTCCTTCGCAAAATTGTCGTTTACGCGTCAAGAATTCAGTAGAAACAGGATCAAATTAAAAAAGTGTTATGTTCCGCAACTCGTTTGTAAGCTAGACCGTTTAATTTGTTATACTGAAATATGTCTAGCAACGCTTCAAGAATACTTAGCTTAGTTTACTGGTAAAATTTAATTTGTCAAGTTGTTTTATTCTGATTAAGACAGCAAACGTGGATTGGTAGCTAGCTAAAATAATTAATTTAGTTTCCTTAAAAACAATTATTTATTAAAGGATCAATACCCATTTAACGGTAATTATTGATCGTGGCTTTAACAAGATCCCTAAGCTAAGCGGGGATATATTTCTATAAATGGTTACAACGGAGGGGTAATAATGGCAATTAGTAAATCGACTCAAGCTGAATTACAACGGTATGCTCGCGCCCAAACGCGCTTACGGTTGGTTAAAAATGAACGAACGTACTTTGAACAACTAGGCGCTCGCGTTGGTCGTGATATTCATTATCATGGTGTGCTGCGGTTTACACCGAAAACACATTTGGTCGAGGCGGATGAATTGGCCGGTTATATGATTGATTACGTTCAAGCGCGCACGGCTGAGGGGATGGACGAAGCCACTGCGTTAGCACAGGCCGCGACGATCTTTACTGTCGATTCACCAGAAAATCCGTTGGTGATCAACCCTGAATATCGCCAATGGCAGACTTATTATGCTCAGCTAGAACAGGTGACCTACAAAATACTTTGGTTGGTTTTTGGCAGTCGGTTACTGATCGGTACAGTAGTTGGCGCCATGCTCGGGGTTTTGGCGGAAAGTCGTTACGCTGATCGGGCGTTGGGCTGGTTGTTTTGGCTCTTACTGGCACTAGGCGCGCTACTTGGACTGGGTCTAGGCATTGCCAGTATGCTAAAGGTGGCGTGGTCAGAGCACTAACGCCGCCAGTCCACTTTGACGGTATTAGCGCACTATTTCATGAATTAGATTAAACGCTTAGTTAGCTCAATTAGGATCCCAAATTGTCAAATCAAGTGCAACAGTATCGACCTATTCTTATAAATTGGTATAGTTAATCATCTAAATCAATGAATAGTTCACTGGCGCAGTTGTAGTTCAAGCTCCGACGTGGCCGGTGGTTAAGCGCGTCTTGGATTCCTTGG
>NZ_RHOE01000001.1 GCF_003946385.1 Loigolactobacillus zhaoyuanensis | reverse complement strand
TCCAAGGAATCCAAGACGCGCTTAACCACCGGCCACGTCGGAGCTTGAACTACAACTGCGCCAGTGAACTATTCATTGATTTAGATGATTAACTATACCAATTTATAAGAATAGGTCGATACTGTTGCACTTGATTTGACAATTTGGGCCAAAATAAAAAACCACGCTTACTGACAATAAAATGCCGGTGCACGTGAGTTTTACTGAAATTATTTTTACATTTAATTATTTAGAGCTAGCGTCAATTAAACTAGTTGGCTGTTTCTATGCTTACCACGGCGCCACAACGTCTTGTTGCATCTTCAATGAGCCCTCACCGACTGCAACATCCTGCTGCAAGGTGACTTGCGGTGTGAAGCGCATTTTTTCGGGTTCAAAATTGAACTGCAACTCGCTTAGGCGGCCCGAACGATTTTTGCGAAAAATCAAGTTGATTCGGCGCACATCGCGCTGCGCTTCAGTGGTGCTGGCTGGGTACAAGAAGCTGACCACGTTGGAATCTTGTTCAATGCTGCCGGATTCGCGCAGATCAGCTAATTGCGGCGTTTGATCAGGTCGTTTTTCTAATTCACGGTTCAGTTGTGAAAATAAAATAATGGGAATGTGCAGCTCATTGGTCAGTAATTTTAATTCGCGGGTGATGGTTTCGATTTCTTGGCGGCGATCGTTACGGGCTGCGAGTCGCGTCAAGCTGATGATCTGTAAATAATCGATCACCGCTAAATAGTTGCCGGCCCCCGCTTTTTGCGCGTGCGCCCGAATGACTTTAATAATCTGCGTCAGCACTAATAGACTATCGTGCAACTGTAATTGTTGCGGATTGACCTGGTCGATCGCCATGCGGACCTGCTGCTTCTCCGCGGCCGTCATTTGGTGAGCTGGATTATTGAATTTACCAGCCGCCACGCCGGTGGTGTAAGCCAGCGTCCGCTGATAATTTTCGGTGGCTGACATCTCTAAGGAGAATAGATCGACTTGTAGGTCAGGCGCATGGCTGATCGCCTGCTGGATCAAATTAATGGCGAACGCTGACTTGCCAATACCTGGCCGCGCGCCGATCGTCCATAAAACATCACCGCGCAAGCCACCACCTAATACCGTATCGATGCCGTTAAAGGTTTGTACGCCAGTCGGCTGCGTTTGCGCCAACGCCTGCAACATTGCCGCCCCATGCTCAGGCAGACTGCGCGTGGCTAACCGCGGCTGGTTTAGCGCAGCCAGCTGTTGGCTATACTGTGTCAGCAGGCCACAATTAAGCATGCTCGGTTTGGCTAAATAGGCTTGGGCCATATCTGCCAACTTTGCTTGGACAGAATTAAATTCCAGCATGCGCACACTCCCTTGAAACGCAGCCTCATCAGTTGTGGGCTGCGCAAAAGACTGCCAGTCAGTTTCGGTGAAAACCTGAGGCTCAGCCGCGGAAAACCGTTGCTGTATCTCAGTCCAATGTCGATACGAGCCTTGGTCGTCTAGCAGCCAGCGAATCAAAGTCCGACATTTTTGCTGCTTAAACCACTGCGCCGCCAACGTAGTCGTTTTAAGCACCGTGGGATGTTGGATCAAATAATGACAAATTTCAGTTTCGATATTCATGAATAACTGCCTCCACTTCTTTTTTAGTTGTTACGATCTGATCTGCTGCCGCCTTGGCCACGACTTCATCAACAGTGGCGCTGACCGCATATAACCCGTACAAATACGCCTGACGCGTGCGGGATACTGCCGGCTGCGGCTTTGAGCTAGCGGGTACCTCGTTTAAATAAGTATTGAACTTTGGTCCAAACAGCGTCTGCGGCCGCAGAAAAGGCCGCATTTTAATATCATCCTTCCACTGCCTAGTTTTCCAATCGATCACTCGTTTAATTTGGGCTGTCGTGGTCTGATGCTGATATAATTCAGCGACTAGCAATTGGATATCCTCATCGGCGGCAAACGCTTTTTCCGCAACTTGATTTAAATAAATCAATAGCTGCTCCGTGGCTTTTTTTATTTGCTTGCGCTGCGGCTGATTATAGTCCTGTAATAAATGCGCGGCAGCTGAATCCGGCGTCGCCCCGTTGAGCACCACAAAATTCGGCGACCAATTGCAGATGCGATATTGCTTGGTCGCGGTCGCGCGAACCAAGCCGCACGCGATCAACGTCCGCAACGAACGACTAACACTATCGCGGCGCTTACTCCTTAGCCACGCACACAAAACGGTTTGCGTTAATGGCTGCTCCGGCTGCTGATAGATCAATCCTTGCTGATTCAGTTCAGCCGCTCGTTTCAGCAGCACCGACCATAAGGCTAACGCGTTTTTATATTGCGTGCCCGTAGTGCTATCAGCCAGCTTTTGAAATTCCTTTTGTTGGTAATAATTTAAGTCAACTTGCAATTTAATGTGCATCCGCTCAGCTCCCTTGATGATAGATTGAAATTAATGACGCCAACTTTGATAGTAAAAATCCCCTGCACTTATACATACGTTGGTTCTGCATCATTTTTCCCACTTTTTTGAATTATTTTTAACCTCCCATACTAGTCTCGTTTGAGCACCCCGAAAAGTGCCAAACTTTTTTTAAAAAAATTCCGACGTTCGGCATAAACGTTGGTCTGATCGGTTTGATCAGGGAAAAGTTTTTTGACCTGAATTTAGCTAATGACACCATTTGTGTCTGCGGTTTTATAACTTTGCTACAAATGGTGCCCTCACTTATATATACGTTTGAGCAGGCCATTTTGGGACATTATTTTTTGCACCAATTAAAAAAAGCCCCAACCATAATGGTCAGCGCTGAGCATTAGTCCAGAAAGCAAGTTTCGCTACAACTAAGTAATAGTGCCTGTTGTTAAGAACACGTACCATTGTCTTATAGCACACGCTTAAACTAAAATATTTGGTGATAAAAAACGGGACATGATCTTACTGATTCTTTCTAAATTTTGGCTAAAAGCAGAGTAAGTTAACTTCCATTCCGGCGCCAGTGGACGGAACGAGTGGGCACGTTGGCGAGCTAATTTTTCCTGGATAAACCCAAAAGCGGACGGAAAAATGGATCTCGCCAGCCACGCATAGTTCTAAATGGCATAACCCGCCATCAAGAACTATCGACACATCTGCGACTTGAACTTGGCGGTTTTCGCCTTAGTTCAATCGACAACGGGAAGCAGGTTCTGTTTAGCGAATATGTGCTAGTTTCTGATACTTGTTAATTTAGTTGTTAAGAACGAGCAACAGTGGTCCACTGACGCCTCCATTCCAGCAGGCCATGGTTGAGCGTTCAATTATTGGTTGTTTAAGTGGCAAACTTAGTGATAAACAGAATACAAAAAAACTCCAATTCAGTTAGTTTTTGTCTAACTTTATTGGAGTTCTTCAGGTACTTGGTGACCGATTTATGGTCGCCTAGTACCACGCGTTCCATACGCCAGCGCCGGAATGGCACCAAACTAAATCTGCTTACACACTGGCATGACAGCAAAGCTTTCGAAAAAGCTATTTCCTACAACACCAGCGCCTCTATTCTTTGCACTTCAAATCAGCAATGACACGATCTGTGTCACACGTATAAATTGTTTGCTACATTTGGTGTCATTGCTATTGGCCTGCTTGGCACTTGTTGTGGTCTAAAACGCTTTAAGCTTCCGGCTGCACTTTTAGCAATTTAAACACTTGCGCCACACTGCCAAAGTGCGCTGCCAGCAAGGCTTCGGTGATTCCGTATTGTTGTAATGAGGTCAAGCTGACTGGGTCGTCAGCAAAAATTTCACTGGCCATGTTAAGTAATTCACCGGTCGATAATGTTTGCGGCAAAAAAGCCAAGCCCGCTGCTTGTTTCAGCGCATACCAGCTTTTGGCGTAATGCTGCATGATCTCTTGGCGCTTAGGAAATGCCTGCGCGTACTGATCAAAGTCAGTGACCACAGTGGGATCAACTTGCCGATAAGTTGCGGCAAATTGGGGAATAAAATCTTGATAGGACGGCCATTGCCATTGCCCGTTAGCTAATTTTTGAATAAGTCATCATTCCTTTTATAAATATCCTATTTATTATAGCAGAAACGCGCCAGCGCAACTTGGTTTCAGGTTTGTATTTTGCCGTGACTTAATCAATAATAGAGCCAGGGTCCAACGTAAAACTAAACGCATTAGAAAGTGGGTTTTAAAATGAAAATCAATCAATTTGCACAGATCGACGTTGACGCCGAGCAAGCGCTGACGGAATTGCAAAACATCGGTTTATTTACGCCGACAGCGTTGACTGCGGATTTAAGGACTAACTTAGCGCATTTCCTGCACCGCTGTTTTCCCGAAGCATTAACGCCTAGTAGTCAAAATGAAGCGATCGCTAATTTACTGCTTGATCAAACGACCACGGTCAGCGCTTTTTTAGCGGCGCCCACGACTTTGACGGCGGTTCAATTCTACAATCTTGCCTTACAATTGCTGGGTTTTGAAGCGACTACTGATTTTGATTTAGCTGACCCGCTGAAATTCATGCGCGCTAGCCAGCTGGCATTTGCCGACACTAGTCCGTTAGATAATGCGACTTTATTAACTGATATTTACTTATTATTGACCACCCACACCAAATTAGGCTTAACCTATTTGGATGATCTGGCTGATCGCGGCTTTTTTGCCACTTATACTGGGCCGCGGCCGTTATTTTTCAATGGTAAAGCGCAGGCTGTTTTTGATACGCGGCATTTGATCAAAGAAGTCGTCTACGTTGAAGCGCCGTTGGATACTGATCATGATGGTCAGCGCGATCTGTTGGCAACAACGATCATACGACCACAGGTGCCAGCTGAATTAAAAATTCCAGCACTTTACACAGCTAATCCTTATTTTAAGGGCATTAATGACGTTGACGACTTACTACACAACGTGGATCAAGAACTGGCGGTCAAGTCAGCTGCCGACACACCCCTGCCAACCAGCACGACGACACTGCCAAAACCACGTTCAGTTCAAGG
Organism: Loigolactobacillus zhaoyuanensis; assembly: GCF_003946385.1. GTDB lineage: Bacteria > Bacillota > Bacilli > Lactobacillales > Lactobacillaceae > Loigolactobacillus > Loigolactobacillus zhaoyuanensis. Next base: position 100,776 of record NZ_RHOE01000001.1, on the reverse strand, counting down.
TCGAGCGCAACAAACTGAAAAAATCGCCACCGACAACAGTAGCTACGCGCTAAATGACTACCTGTTGGCCCGCGGTTTTGCCAGCGTCTATGCAGGCGGTATTGGCACCCGCGACTCCGACGGTATTCGGACTTGCGGCTCAGTGGCAGAAACTACTTCGACGATTGCCGTGATCGAATGGCTCAATGGCAAGCGGCGCGCCTTCACCAACCGTACCGATAATATCGAGATCAAGGCGACTTGGTGTAATGGCAACGTGGCGATGACCGGCAAATCTTATTTAGGCACACTGGCGGTCGCTGCTGCCACCACAGGCGTTGCCGGCCTGAAAACGATCATCGCTGAGGCCGCTATTTCTAGTTGGTACGATTATTATCGTGACAACGGCTTGGTCGTGGCGCCTGTTGATTGCCAAGGCGAAGACACTGATGTCCTCGCTAAGCTATGCCTTTCCCGACAAAAAGACGCCGCCGATTACGCCAAAGTTAAAGCGATATTTGCTGACGAATTAGCGCAGTTGCAGGCCGGCCAAGATCGCACGACGGGTAATTACAATGCTTTTTGGGATGAGCGCAATTATCGGAACCAAATTGCTAACGTTAAGGCTGACATTGTGCTGGTCCATGGTTTAAATGATTGGAACGTTAAGCCGCGCAATGTGGAAAAGCTGTGGCAAGCCTTAAAAACAACTGGCGTGCAGCGGAAACTTATTTTACATCAAGGGCAGCATATTTATATCAATAATATGCCTTCGTTGGATTTCACTGACATGATGAATTTGTGGCTGAGTTATCAGCTTTATGGTGTGGCCAACAACGCGCCGGCGGTGATCCCCAACGTGACGATCCAGGATAACTTAGCCGCGGAAACTTGGCGCGGTTATCATGATTGGGCCCCTGTTGATCGTAAACGGCAGCTGTATCATTTCACGCCAACCGCGCTCACGCTTGAGGAACCAACCGACGCTGCCTTCGTGACTTTTAAGGATGATAATCGGCAGCCGTTTGAACAAAATAAGCGTGATGAGACGCGCTGGCTACATGACTTCATCACGGCGACACCAGCCTATGCCGCCAATCAATTCCGCTTGAAAACAGCACCGTTAGCGCAGCCGCTGACGATCGATGGCAACGTGACCGTCACGCTACAAGCCGCTGTTGATCAGCCAACTGGCCTGCTCAGTGTCCTAGTCGTTGATTACGGTCAAGCGCAGCGTTTAGGCGCCACACCCAGCATGCTTGAGCGCAAAGGTTATCGCTTAAATCCGGCCGGTCAAACCGATGATCTCGTTGAATTTAAATTACAAGCCGCCACCGACTATAAATTGATCACCCGTGGCCACATTAATTTACAAAATCGGCAAAGTAACACGACTAGTTTGCCGGTCGAACCGGGCAGCTTTTACACGGTTAATTTTGACCTGCAGCCGACCTACTTCCGCCTCGCTGCCGGCCATCAACTCGGCGTGATCGTCTATGCCAGCGACATGGGGATGACGCTGTGGCCGCAAACCGTCGCCAACTACAAGCTCGATCTCAACGCCTGCCAGCTCAGCGTGCCTTTTACTAAACATTAATTAAAATAAGCATGCGCTGTAAGGTGCTTAAGCAATAATGTCTGGAAATAGAAAATCCGCTCGACATAATTTGACTGGTTCTGGCTGAGATTGGATGTAAAAAACAGAGTTGGTTAGCTTCCATTCCGGCGCCAGTGGACGGAACGAGTGGGCGCGTTGGCGAGCTAATTTTTCCTGGATAAACCCAAAAGCAGACGGAAAAATGGATCTCGCCAGCCACGCATAGTTCTAAATGGCATAAATCGCCATTAAGAACTATCGACACATCTGCGACTTGAACTTGCGGTTTTCGCCTTAGTTCAATCGACAACGGGAAGCAAGTTCTGTTTTGCGAATAAATACTAGTATCTGATACTTGTTAATTCAGTTATTAAGAACGAGCGACAGTGGTCCACTGGCGACTCCATTCCAGCAGTCAACAGTTGAACATTCAACTATTGATTGTTTAAGTAGCAAAACTAGTGACAATCAGAACGAAAATGCCGGTAAAACAGTTGAAAGACTGTTTTACCGGCATTTTTATGCGCATATAACCTAACTTTAAAACTACGAATCACTAACAACTGGCGGTTAATCCTAGTTGAACTAGCTAAGACAATTAAACTAACTAATTAAATAGTGATCTAACACTGCCAAGGTGGAATGGAGGCGCTGGCGTATCACTGTCGCTCTTTCTTATCAACACTGCTTAGCAAGTATTGAATTTAACACTTATTCGTTAAACAGAACGCTCTTCCCGTTGTCGATTGGACTATTGCCGAAGTACGGCAAGTCCAAGTCGCAGCTGTGTCGATAGTACTTGGTGACCGTGGTCGCCTAGTACTATGCGCGATTGGCAAGATCCATTTTCTTTTCCGATTGGGCTTAATTGGAAAGAAAATTAGCTTACCAACGCGCCACTGTCGCTCGTTCTTAACGACTAAATTAACAAGTATCAGAACTAGCACTTAACCGCTAAATAGTACTTGCTTTCCGTTGTCGATTGAACTATGGCAAAAACCGCCAAGTTCAAGTCGCACGCGTTCCATACGCCAGCGCCGGAATGGAAGCTAACCTACTCATCCTAAACGTGCCTAAAAAAGCAGATTCCTGCGCCTAGCTACGATTGGCAAACAAGCCACTGTGTGTCTCTTATTGCCAATCTAGGCTAGTGCTCAGAATCTAAGCGCCTTTTTAGGGCACTCTTTAATATAATTCTAAGTATTGATCGCGTTCCCATTGGGAGACAACTTGGCGATATGACGCCCATTCCAGGCGTTTAGATTCCATAAAGCTTTGGTATAAATGGCTACCCAGCGCATTGCGCAATACTTCGTCTTCTTGTAGATCTTTCAAAGCATTGTGTAAGGTTGAAGGAAGATCGGTAATGTGGTTGGCTTTCAGCTCATCCTCGTCCATCCGGTAAATATTACGATCAACCGCTGGCCGTGGTTCAACCTTGTTCCGAATGCCGTCCAAGCCGGCTTCCAACATCGCCGCAATAGCTAAGTATGGATTAGCAGTGGGATCAACGCTCCGTAATTCCAAACGCGTCGATAACCCGCGGGCTGCTGGCACCCGAACTAATGGTGAACGATTTTTACCGGACCAAGCAACATAAACTGGGGCTTCAAAACCAGGTACTAAACGTTTGTACGAGTTGACTGTTGGATTAGCGATCGCCGTCAAGCCGCGCGCGTGATTCAATAAACCAGCTAAGAAATAATAAGCTTCAGTCGATAAGCGCATGTCGCCTTTTTCATCGTAGAACGCATTGCCTTTGTCATGGAACAATGACATATTCATATGCATCCCTGAACCGTTAATACCATCCAGCGGTTTCGGCATAAAGGTCGCGTGCAAACCATGCTTACGGGCAACTGTTTTAACCACTAACTTGAAGGTTTGAATATCGTCAGCGGCTTCTAGTGCGTCGGCGTATTTAAAATCGATCTCATGCTGACCAGGCGCTACTTCATGGTGGCTAGCCTCGACTTCAAAGCCCATATTTTCTAATTCTAAAACGATATCGCGGCGGCAATTTTCACCTAGATCGACTGGGGCGAAATCAAAATAACTCCCTTTATCGTTTAATTGCAAGGTTGGTTCGCCATTAGCGTCAAGTTTGAACAGGAAAAATTCGGGTTCTGGTCCAATGTTGAAGTCGGTGTAACCGGCAGTCCGCATTTCATCAAGCACGCGAATCAAATTATTCCGTGGGTCACCGTCAAATGGTGTGCCATCTGTGTTGTAGACCCGGCAGATCAAGCGCGCAACCTTGCCGTGTTCGGAGCCCCAAGGGAAAATCATCCAAGTGTTCAAATCTGGATATAAATACATATCACTTTCTTCAATACGGACGAAACCATCAATTGAAGAACCGTCGAACATCACTTTGTTATCCAGCACTTTATCTAGCTGATCAACGGGAACCTCCACGTTTTTGATCACACCGCTGATATCAGTGAACATCAAGCGGAGAAACTGAACATTTTCATCTTGTGAAATTTGACGGATCTCATCCTTAGTATAGTTCTTTTTAGCCATGGTCATCGCCCCTTCAATTTAGTAACTAAATTAATTTTATCGGTATCGCTGTTTTTAAAGCCGCTTGTGCGTATGAAAAAGAGTCGGCTGACCTTGTTCATCACTGTTTAGCCGGCCTTGTTGCAATAATTCATCATGAAAGATCCGGCGAACATCGTTATCGGTCACCGGTCGATCTAGATCAGCCTGCTTTTTTTGCTGTGCTTGTGCTTGCATGTCATAGATATGTTTGATGCCAGCCATGTTGATCCCTTCAGCTAAGTAATCTTTGATCTCCAGTAGCACGTCAATATCATTTAATGAGTACATTCGGCGATTACCATCATTGCGCTGTGGTCGAATCAATTCTTGTTCTTCATAATAACGAATTTGCCGCGCAGTCAGATCAGTCAATTTCATCACTGTTCCGATCGGAAAAACAGACAGCGAACGCCGTAGTTCTTTCTCTTTCATAGCGACCCTCCTTTATAAAGCCAAATTCATCATAGCAAGCCACCGCACGTTTGTCAACACGGTATGTTATGTTTTATAACATAGAAATCAATTGTTACGGCTTTTCAGTAAAAAAGACTGAATTAGCCGCAGCTGTAATCGCTAACTTAACGTGTTCAAAGGTCAAGCCGCCTTGAATGTATAACGTATACGGTGGCCGTAACGGACCGTCCGCTGATAATTCAACACTGGCGCCTTGAACAAACGTCCCAGCAGCCATAATGATCGGATCAGCGTAGCCGGCCATTTCGCTAGGAATTGGCGCGACAAAAGCATCGACTGGCGAAAATTGTTGGATCGCCTTAGCAAAAGTCACCATCGCCGCGGCATTTCCAAAATTAACCGTTTGAATCAAATCAGTTCGTGGCGCTTGCCAAGTGGGGTGCACATCTAATTTAAGTTGGCCTAATAAAGCCGCGGTGAAAATGGCGCCTTTGATCGCCTCACCAACTACATGGGGCGCCAAGAAAAAACCTTGGAACATGTCAGCCATGCTGTTTAAAGTGGCTGCTTCCGCCGCACCAATACCAGGCACCGTCAACGCGTAACCCACACGCTCAACTAGATCACGCCGACCCGCAACGTAGCCACCAGTTTTGGCAAGCCCGCCGCCAGGATTTTTGATCAATGAGCCTGCCATCAGATCAGCACCAACTGCTAATGGTTCTTCGGTTTCAGAAAATTCGCCGTAACAATTATCGACAAAAATGGTAACTGTCGGTGCAATTTTGCGTACGGCTTTGATCATCACGGCAATTTCAGCCACAGTGAAGCTATCGCGACTGGAATAACCGCGCGAACGCTGGATCGCCACGACCTTAGTTTGTGGTTTTAGGTGCGCTGCGATCTGATCCAGCGCTACCTTGCCTGCCGCTGTCAAGGGCACGTGATCAAAACTGATCCCAAATTCCTTCAACGAGCCGATCCCGTTGCCGGCAACACCGATGACTTCTTGCAATGTATCGTAAGGCATGCCAGTTAAATACAATAATTCGTCGCCGGGCCGCAATAAACCGAAAAAGGCCGTTCCAATGGCGTGGGTCCCAGAAACAAACTGGGGCCGCACTATCGCCGCCTCACCACCAAAAGCTTGAGCGTAGATCGCATCGAGCTGATCACGGCCTTCATCATCATAACCATAGCCAGTGGTGCCGGCAAAGCTAGCCGTTGCAACTTGATGGTCGCGAAAAGCAGTTAACACTTTATGCTGGTTATACAAGACTTGTTGACTAATTTCAGCTAGTTGCGGCTGAATTTGTTGATCAACTTGTGCGACTAATTGTTGTAATTTTGGATCAATTTGTTGCCAATTTTCTACCATGATAATCTCCTTGTCACCTTTTCTATTTTACTCCGCTAAAAACTGGGCAACGTCAGCCTTGATCTGGCTGAGCTGTTCTGGTTGCGCCAATAAATCATACCAATGAGTCGGCATTTGATTACGGAAAAATGTCAGTTGCCGTTTAGCGAAGTGCCGCGAATTCTGTTTGACCTGGGCGACTGCAGTAGCCAAATCGATGTCACCGGCAAAATAAGGAAAAAATTCTTTATAGCCGATCGCTTTGCTGGCCTGCAGTGCCTGCGCCCGATTTTGATAAACTAATTTCGCTTCGGCTAGTAGCCCAGCAGTCATCATCAGGTCGACCCGGGCGTTGATCCGTTGATATAAAACCTGTCGCTGCGTGGTCAGACCAATGATAAATGGCTGATATTGTGGGTTGACTTGATCAGTTTGTGCCGAGATCGGCTGACCAGTTAACGCAAACACCTCTAAGGCGCGGATCAAGCGGCGACTATCGCCGGCTGGGATCTTAGTCGCACTAACTGGGTCAACTTGCGCTAATGCAGCTTGCAGCGCCTGTACGCCTTTGGTTGCGTAGACCTGCTGCCACTTTTCTCGGACTGCCTGACTGGCGGCGCTGGCCGCACCGCCCAGTTGATAGCCGCGTAATAACGATTGGACATAAAAGCCAGTCCCACCAACGATAAAAGGCTGCCGCCTGCGCTGCGCGATCGCCGTGATCGCTTGTTCAGCCAACGTTTGGAAGTCCGCCACCGTAAACGGCGCCGTCATGGGTCGAATATTTAATAAGTGATGGGTGATGCCCTGCATTTCTGCCGGCTGGATTTTAGCCGTGCCAATATCCAATTGCTGGTAAACTTGCATCGAATCGCCGGAAATAATTTCACCAGGAAAATGCTGCGCCAGCTCCAAGCTTAACGCGGTTTTACCCACTGCTGTCGGTCCCACGATCAAAATGATTTTTTGTGGCGCCATGAGTAACCTCCTTCTGACTGAATAGCCTACAGTACAAGAAAAGGTTGACAGCAATCTATTGATTGAGCCAACCTTTTGCCTTGCTATTTACGCTTGGTTTTGCCGTTCCAATCCTGAAAACCGCGCTTGAGCCAGAAAATCTGCTGATAGCCTTTGCGATTTAATTGGATGGCCGCCCGGGTACTTAATGTCCGCCCTTGATCATACAAATAAACGGGTAGATCTGGGCGAATTTCGCCATAACGTTGTTTCAATTGTGAATAAGGTAAGTTCCGTGCCCCTAAAATATGGCCGGCATCAAAATATTTACTTTCACGTAAATCGATGATCTGTGCCTTACGCATGCCGGCATTAAAATCAGCTTCAACTAATTCTTTGCCGACGCGTTTGCGCTGGATCATATAATAAATTTGCTGCCCAGCGATGAAAAGAAAACCTATAACGACGATTATTTCTAAAATTAAATTCCACATGACCGATCAACCTCCCCAAAAAATACTACGCTAACGCAAGTGTGCCGCGAGCCGACACGTTCAAGCGCGCACTAAACAAATTCTAAAGCTAATGAAGCAGCACCAATGACGCCGGCAACGTTGCCTAACGCTGCTAACTTCAATTTAGTCGTTGCCCTAACTTGTGGGAAAGTATATTCATTGAAGTAAGCTTGTACTTGGTCCAATAAGAAATCACCAGCAGCCGATACGCCGCCACCGATCACGATAAAGGCTGGATTCAAAGTATTGCCGACATTGCCTAAAGCGATGCCTAAATACTTAGCCACTTTATCAACGACCATTTTAGCTAATGGATCACCTTGTTTAGCCAAATCAAACGTAATTTTAGAAGAAATTTCGTTGCCATCATCTAGAATTTGCTTTAATTGTGACGTACCAGCGTATTCTTCAGCCATATCGCGGGCCACACGAACCACGCCAGTCGCGGAAGCTACAGTCTCTAAGCAGCCTTTTTTGCCACAGGTACAAACGTAACCAGTTGGATCAACGGTCACGTGGCCAATTTCACCAGCTGCGCCAGCTGTCCCGTGTAGCAAATGCCCGTCGGCGATGATCCCGCCACCGACACCTGTGCCTAAAGTTACGAAAGCCACGTTATCGTCGTTTTCGCCAGCACCTTTCCAGCGTTCGCCTAAAGCGGCAACGTTGGCGTCATTATCGATGGCAAATTGGATCCCAGTGCCAGCTTCGATTTCTTTTTTAGCTTGTTGGAGCGTCTTCCAGTTCAAATTGTAGGCGCCGATAACCGTGCCCAGTTGCCGATCAACGGTACCAGGCGAACCCATGCCGATGCCAGCAAATTGGTCAGCGGACATATCGTACAAGCCGAGATGATGATTGATCGATTCAATAATATCCGGGATAATATGCGCGCCTTCGTCTAAAATATTTGTATCGATGCTCCAACGTTGTTGAATGTCGCCTTCCACCGTTAGAATCGCAAATTTTGTGGTCGTGCCGCCTAAATCGACACCAATCAATTTTTTATCCATGCCTGTTACTTACCTCCAGATTGATTTTCATGTCGCTCTTCAATTCGATGCTCATTTTCTAACACCATTTTGGCACGAAGATAAGTGTCGTGTTCAACCACGGCGGCTTCGTATAAATGGTCCAACTCAATTGCCATTAATTCAATATCCCATAGCCGCTTACCCACGTAAACGTAGATATTATATTTTTTAAGCAATTGCTGAACATCATATAATGTTTTCATTTTGTCACAACCTCACAATTATACCGTGAAAGCTTAGTTAGTAAAACCCATATAAAGAAAAATTCCGCTCGCTAATGCTAAAACCACCAACGCCCCGATCCGGCGTACTGTGGAAACACTGCGTTGATACGGTACACCCACAATGTTTGCCACCAAGAAGCCACCTAGCAGACCGCCAATATGGCCAGCCAGATCGATCCCAGGGTTAAAAAGATCAAAGGCTAGATTTAACAGAATAAATAGCCCAAATTGCTGGCCCATCGCCCGGATCCCGCTATTTTGGCGGAAAGCCTCCATTAGCATGAAGAAAGCGCCGAATAAGCCGAATAACGCTGTGCTAGCACCGACCGAGATCCCCGGGTTAAAAACAAAACTAGCGATATTGCCGGTGATCCCGCTTAATAAATAAATCAGCGTAAAGCGCCAATGGCCAAATAACGACTCGATCTGCATCCCAATAAAATACAAGGTCACAGAATTAACCGCAATGTGCATCAACCCGCTGTGCAAGAATACCGGGGTGAGCAAACGCCACCATTCACCTTGCTGGATCAGCACGTTGACCTTAGCACCAAAGAAAATCAACACATTACTATCTTGGCTACCACCAAATAAAGTCATCACCAAGTAAACTAGAATCTGTAACCCTAAAAAGAAATACATCATATAAGGCTCGTTACGCCATTGATTTAGTTTTCGTTGCATCCTTATTTCACCTGCTTCACAGTGATCACATGATCGATCGTCATATCAAATCGTTCGACTGGCCAGTCTGCCGTTGTATAAAATTGCGGGCTCAGTGCTAGACTCACCGTTTTTTGCGGATGCTGGGCTAAAAAGCGATCATAATAACCGCCGCCAAAGCCTAAGCGCTTGCCAGCAGCGGTAAAGGCTAAACCTGGCACTAACAATAAATCAAAATCAGTTGCCACTAGTTCTGCCTGATAAGCCGGCTCGTGTAACCCGAATTTACTTTGGACCAACACCGTCGTCGCCGTATAAGGTAAAAACGCTAACTGGCGCTGCGGCATTACTTTAGGCACGTAAACCGTTTTACCAGCAGCCCATGCGGCTTCAATGATCGGTTGCGTCGCTACTTCCAGCGCTTGACTAATGGTCAGGCCAATTCGCTTAGCCTGCTGCCATTGCGGCAGTGCAAACAATTGTTGATATAACTGTTGTTGCTCTTGCTGCTTATCTGCTTGCTGCGCCAAATTGGTTAAACGTTTGATCAACAGTTGACGTGCTGCTGCTTTTTCCATTTGCTCACTCCCAGCAATTAGCCTTCCTAAAAAAATAAGCCCGGGGATTAGCCCGAACTCACTTACATAATAACCACCACTCAGTGAGTAATGGTCATAATGCACACATTTACCCAGCCACGCTAAGTAAACGCGCCATCGGCTTTACTTAGTTTCGCGATGTACGGTAACTTTCCGTTCGTTTGGGCAATATTTATTTAATTCCATACGATCAGGATTGTTACGACGATTCTTGCTAGTTAAGTAGTTGCGATGATGACAATCTGTGCATTCCATTGTAATGTTCACACGCATAATTGAAATCCTCCCTGATATTTATATTTTTTTCGACCTTCGTCTCAAACGAGTATTAGTTTATCATTTTTTACTAACGCTGGCTAGTCCTTTTAGCAAATAATGTAAAGAATTTTTACTTGACAGCCTAAAACGGCTCTATTTGAAACGTCAAAGTACAATTCTACCAGAAAATTGACGTTTCAGCCACCAACTTGTTTTGTGTGTTAGCTAACTTAGCTTTTTTGCAAGCAAATTGTCGACGCAATAAAATGTTAAAGCAAACTTAATGCTTCTTGGTTGTACCTTTAAGCAAAGTGTTTTACTATCGTAGTAGAGAGAAGGAATGCTTGATGGTAGGCTATATTTATTTAGGAATTGCAATTATTGGTGAATTGATCGGAACTAATCTGTTGAAAGTCTCGGCAGGTTTTAGTCACCTTTTACCAACGATCGGCACCCTACTGGCTTATGGCATTTGTTTTTTCTTTTTATCGCTGTCGATCAAAACGGTGCCGCTTAACTTGGCTTACGCAAGCTGGGCTGGTCTCGGTTTAATTTTAACCACGCTGATCTCGATTTATTTATGGCATGAGCCTTTGAATTTCATCGGCGTCATCGGGTTAGTCTTGATCGTAGCTGGCGTCGTCCTTTTAGACGGCTTCGGCACCGCTTGATCCGTATCTTGTCATATTTGCAATCAAATTGAAATATTAATTTTACGCAGCTTCTTTGCGTTCAGTATTAGAGTCAGGTATGATAAGTGCTAAGCCAGAATCATTGTTATTGGAGCGATTAATTCATGAAGCGATTCATCAAAATGCAACAATTAGCGATCATTGTGTTATTGGCCGTAACTTTACTAGGTTTGGGCTATCGCCACATTGTTAGCGCAAAGCAAGTCATGGCGCCAAAAGTTGAATCAGCTGTGACCGCAACTAAGAAAAAGGTCCAGCCCAAAAAGACACCAAAAAAGAAAACCATCGATTGGCGCGCACCGTCGGAGAAGCAAGCCTATCCCGACCTGAAACAGCATCCCAACGCTTGGTTAGATGTTTCTCAAGGTAAACAGCGCGTGTACGTTAAAGATGGGACAAAGGTCCTTTATACCATGTATGCGTCCACTGGGATCAACAATACCACGCCAAATGGAACCTTTACGATCGAAGCCGAACGTGGTCAAAGCTTTTTTAATCAAAGTTTAAATGAAGGGGCCAACTATTGGACATCTTGGTCAGGCCACGGGGTTTATCTTTTCCATACAGTACCTACTGACGCATCCGGCAATTACGAAGTCGCCGAAGCCGAAAAGTTAGGTCAGAAAGCCTCCCATGGTTGTGTCCGCTTAACCATTGCCGATGCTAAATGGATCCACGATAATATCCCCTTCGGCACCAAAGTCGTCGTACATGATCCGTAAAATCACGTCATTCAAATAAGACCACTGACAATTTTTAAGTTCTTGCTTAAGTTTGGCTAAATACAGAGTTGGTTAGCTTTCATTCCAGTAAGTAATGGTTGTACAAACGTTACTTGTGTTAAGTGACAATGCTAGTGGTAATTATAATACAAAACACCGGAAAAACAGTAAAAGCTGTTTTTCCGGTGTTTTTGAGTTAGTATAGCTTATTTTGAAACTATGAGTCTCTAGCAACTGTCGGTTAATCCTAATTGAACTAACTAAGACGATTAATCTAATTCATGAAATAGTGTTCTAAAACTGCCAAGGTGAAATGGAGGCGCTGGTGTATCACTGTCGCTCGTTCTTAATAACACTATTTACAAGTATCGCAATTAGTACTTATTCGCTAAACAGAGCTTGCTTCCCGTTGTCGATTGGACTATTGCCGAAGTGCGGCAAGTCTAAGTCGCAGCTGTGTCGATGGTTCTTGGTGACTGAATTGTGGTCGCCTAGTACCATGCGCGATTGGCAAGATCCATTTTCTTTTCCGATTGGGCTTAATTGGAAAGAAAATTAGCTTACCAACGCGCCACGCGTTCCATACGCCAGCGCCGGAATGGAACCAAACTAACTCTGCTTATGCACTAGTATTTGCAGCTAAGATTCAGAAAGCGCCATTTTTTCGGTGACCTTATTTTTATGCGGTAAATCTAAATTATTGGCTAGATCATGCCTGCTTTAGCATAAACGTGTCTAAAGGCTAGCCGAACGCTCGGAAGCTGACTGTCTTATTAGTCGAAACGTGTTCCATAAGACAGCTTCTTCCGCTTAGCTACGATTGTCGAATAATTCACTGCGTGCATTATTTGTCAATCCCGGCTAATGCTCGGAAGCTGACCGTCTTATGGAACACTCTTTTTAAAATTTATTTTGGATCGTATTGATATTTTTAAGCAGCACGGAAATCGTGCCATCCGGATTGTTAACAAACTCGATCAGGTCACGGTTTTGATAAATATCCACGGGAACGATCAATTCAATGCCATTGTCGAGCTTAAACTTCTGCTTGCTGACTTTGGTTTCAAACTTATGAGTCAAGTCAGCCTTTTGCCGCGGCACTTGTGCTTGTGTGACCTGCTGTTCAAATTCTTCCTTGGCGGCAGGATTTTCTTTGAAAACTTGTTGACTAACATAATCGACATCCAATGTGTTGGTATCGGTCAAACTTTCGTAAACGGCTTGCTTCAAATTAGCGGTGGTCGCGACTGGGTCCTGATTATATTTTTCCGCCACTGTGGTTACCGCTTGCCGCACTTGTTTAACACTCGACGTTAGCGTTGGCTCCGCCGTCACCTGCAAAAAATAATTAGCCACGTACGGCTGTTTTTCACCATCAATTTCGTAAACTTTATCAGCTAAGAAATATTGGCCACTAGCTTGATCAAGTACGACACCTTCAGTGATCGCTTGACCCACGGCTGGCAGCACAGCCTGATTCAAAATAATCTGGTTCGCGACCGCCTGCTCATCATAATTTAAATAATGAATAAAATCTTGGCGCTGGTTCAGCTTTAAAACAGCTAGGTATTCGCGCTCATTTTCAGTAAATTGAGCCACCAACAGATCCCCACTAACAATATCGCTATGCTGCAAGCTAAAATCAAAAAAGCGCTGCGCTAGCTGTTGACTCAGTGGGATAAAATCAGCTGTTTGCTGGCTCAATTGTAGGACAGGATTATCTGCGGGTAAGACGCCGTTTTGATTATCGCGGCGCATAAAGCGCAGGCACAACTGTTCAACATATTGGGCGATCCCGGCCTCAGTTAAATCCAAAACTTGCTCAGAATAATAGGCCGTTGCGGTTGCTGGATCAACGATGTGTAAAATAGCTTGGTTAATTTGCATTGAAATAAGCTCCTCTTCATAATCAAAATTAAACTGGCTGGGCTAGCGCGCAACCATAAATAAAGCCGCAACCAACAATGGCTGCGGCTTTATTTTAGTCCTAGTTAGTGCTGCTGGTAGACGTACTGGTGGTACTGCTAGAAGTGCTGGTGGCAGTCGTAGTAGTGGTACTAGTGCCGCTAGAAGTCTCCTGCCCAGTATCTTTAAAGTAATTACTGAACATTTCTTCAGCGACTTGGGTATTATAATGCGCGCTGTCCGCATCTTCCGAAATATTCGGGAAGACCACTGCAACCGCAATTTGTGGATCATCCGCCGGCGCATAGCCTACAAAGCTGGAAGTTAACGTTGAAGGTGGATTGGCGTTATTAGGATTAGATGAATCATAGTAGAAGGTTTCGGCAGTCCCGGTTTTACCAGCAATTGATGGCGTAAAGCTCTTCAATGAATGTGCCGTGCCCCAAGCCATACTACCGTGGGTCACATTATAGAAACCTTCCTTGACCACATTAATTTGTGCTTGCGTTGCACCAATTTTATTCAAAACGGTTGGTGTGGTAGTCGATTCAGTATTGCCTAATGTTCCATCACTATTTGTATCGCGAATTGATTGGACCAAGTATGGCTTCATCCGGTAACCATTGTTTGCGATCGTTGAAATATATTGACCTAATTGCATGACGGTGTATTGATCAAAGTTCCCGTATGATAAATCAAGCGCCTTGACCACGTCAGTTGTGGGGCCGGTATAGCCTGCCACTTCGCCTGGTAAGTCAACGCCCGTTTTGACGCCGAGACCAAACTGATTGAAATAACCGCGTTCCTTAGCAAAGATAGATTTATTCATGCTAAAGTACTGATTGGCTTCATATTTAGCGTTGCCTTCCTTCATGGCCAACCGCATCATATAAATATTGGAAGAAACTTCCAACGCCTGTTGTGCGTCTAATGACGTATAAGTTCCGGCTGAATAAACCGCCTTTTTGATCAAGCCGCCCGAGAAGTACAACGGCGTATCGGAGAGCGTGTTATCAGAAGGTGTGATCGCACCGTCCATCATCCCACCAAGCACGGTTGCCCCTTTGACCACTGAACCCATGGTAAAGGTTTGATTGACCACGCCCAGCGCATTGTCGGTTGTATCGCCAGTTTTCGGATCGTTACCGAGCCCAGCCATGGCTAAGATCGCACCCGTTTTAGGATTCATTGCCACTGCATATGCCCCATCAGAATACTGCGTCATCCCGGCCGTTTTGGCAGTATTGAAAACACTTTTCAGGGTTGCTTCAACTTGTTTTTGATAATTAGAATTGATCGTCAGAACTAAGTTGCCACCTTTTTGACCAGAATAAAGTTTTTTGCTGCTAACAACTTTATTATTGGCGTCCATCGTGACCTGTGTCTGTGCCTTAGTTCCTTTCAACACATTTTCATACTGTTCTTCCAAATAACTGGTGCCCACGCGATCATTACGTGAATAACCTTGAGTCAAATATTCATTCAGCTTATCACTTGGTAAGCCAGATTTTTCTGACGAAACACTACCGAAAATACTGCGCATCGAGTCGCCATTAGGGTAGGAACGTTCCCAATCAGAGGCAATATTGATCCCGGGTAACTCAGTTAAATGCTCACTGACCTGCGCGACCTCGGCTTCGGTAACGTCACTATTTTTAATATAAACCGTTGATAATTGATAAGCGCCACTCATCGTTTTGAAAATCTGTGCTGCTTGGCGTTGTTGGGTCGTGAATTTCAAATCACTAGCTGTAACGGCAGCCATTTCATGCTTATAAAGCACTTTTTCGCCAACACTGTCGCCATTGGCATCGACTTTTTTACTTTGAGGTAAATTATTATAGATCCGCTTTAAATTTTCAGCATTGGCTAAATAGTAATCAACTTTATCACGGTGCGTCAACCGATCCACGTCGACACTAATGAAGCCACTTAATTTGTTGGCGATTTTATAAACATCCGTGGATAAAACGTTAGCGTCTTTCGTATAACTGATTGCATTGTTCGCTTTATTCCCGACCATGACCCGGCCGTTGGCGTCGTAGATCATTCCGCGGGGCACCGTTGTCGTGACCGTTGTTTTATCAGTTCGCTCAACTTCAGCCTCAAACTTAGAGCCATAAAGTATCTGCAAATAACCTAATTGGGCAATCAAAGCCGCAAATAATATGAAAACGATAAATAACAAAAAATTCAGCCGAAAAGGAATACTCGACTGATTTTTAGCTGGTCGATTAGATTTTTTTCGCAAAAATTTCACTGCCGATTTCTCCTCTACTCCACAATTAAGGTTGTTGATCAGCTCAAAACGCTGATCAACTTCTATGTTCCGGGCGATGACCATTCAACTAAAGGCGAAAACCGCCAAGTTGAAACATGGCTCTACTCCACAATTAAGGTTGTTGATCAGCTCAAAACGCTGATCAACTTCTATGTTCCGGGCGATGCGACTTAGACTCGCCGCACTTTGGCTTAGTCTAATCGACAACGGAAAGCAAGCTTCCACCTTGCAAAAGCGCGTAAGTAATTAATACTTGCTAATAGTGTTGCCAAAAACGAGCGACAGTGACCATTCAACTACTACTCCGCCACTAAGGTAAGTTATTTGCATAAATCACAAATAACTTCTAATGCTTCGGACGTTGTCTATTCTTGTGGCAAAATTCATGCCGCAAGAAACATAGCAAGGCGAAAACCGCCCAGTTGAAACATGGCTCTACTCCACAATTAAGGTTGTTGATCAGCCTAAAACGCTGATCAACTTCTCTGCGCGGGATGGTAGCCATTATGTATTTAAGCTAGCCCGAACTCTTATTAATATTAGCATATCAACTAGTGATTTTAAAGCGCACAAAAGCTAAGATTCGCTTAATTATACCTGCTTGATTTTATAAGCCCTGCTTAAGAAATGACGAAAAAACTTGCAGGTAGCAGCGGCTTCACTTATGCTTTTAGACATAGAAGAAAACGTTGAGGTGGAAAGATTGACACGAATGATTAATTTTACCAAACGGCATTATCCACTATTACTTAGTTTTTGGCTACCTTTTTTGCTGATGGCCGGCTATTTCGCCGCCCGGCAAATGTTTCCCTTTGGCCATAGTAGTCTGTTGACCGTTGATCTCGGTCAACAATACATTGATTTTTTTGCTTTTTACCGCGACACCTTGCTCCACCACCCAAGCCAGATCCTATATTCCTTTAGTAAAGCGATCGGCGGCGATATGTTTGGCGTTTGGGCTTACTATTTGTTCAGCCCCTTTAATTTGTTACTTCTGCTAACACCGGGTAAATGGTTGACCGCCGGTATTATGCTGGTGACCTTATTAAAATACGGCTGTGCTGGCTTAAGTTTTGCCTGGCTGCTAAAGAAAACACAAACCGCACAAGGCTTTTATATTCCGGCGCTGGCCACTAGCTACGCCTTAATGGGTTGGATGATCGCCAATCAGCTTAATTTGATTTGGCTAGACGCGGTGGTTTTACTGCCGTTAATTATTTTGGCCGTAGAACGCTTATTTGCTGGTGCCAGTTATATCGGTTATAGCTTGATTTTAGCCGCCGCTTTGATCATTAATTATTACATGAGCTACATGATCTGTTTATTCCTTGCCACCTATATTTTATGGGCGCTGGCCCGTCATTTTGTTGATTGGCGCCAAACTTGGCGCACTTTTGGCAAATTTGTGCTCGGTTCGTTGCTGGGGGTGGCTACTGCGGCGTTAGTGCTGCTACCCACCCTTTATTCCCTGAGCCAAAGCAAGGGCCAATACACGGTAACTAAAATTAATTGGAAATTCGAGTACGCGCCAGTTAAAATGCTGTCTAAATTGGTGGTCGGTGCCTTTAATTTTGACCAAATGCCAACTGGTTTTCCCAATTTATTTGTCGGCTCAATCGTTCTCAGTGCTTTTTTATTGTATTTCGGTTTAAAAACGATTCGCTGGCGTGAACGCATTGCGGCGCTTTTGGTGACGGCGTTCTTATTTTTGTCATTGTGCTTTGAGCCACTAGATCTATTATGGCACGGAATGCAATTTCCGATTTGGTACCCCTACCGTTTCTCATTTGTGGTCAGTTTCTGGTTAGTTTGGCTAGCCGCGTTGAGTTTGAAACAGCTAACTCGGCTCCGTTTACCTGCAGGGATCGTTTTAACGTTGCTTTTTGGCGCTGGACTCTATTATGTTTGGACCAATTTAAAGCACTTCAATTATCTCGATCAAACGGCGGTCCGGCTAAGCTTATTGTTCAGCCTAATTGCCTTGGTGTTACTGGCCTTTAAGGCAATCCCGTCACCATTATTGCCCTTTACTATCTTAGCACTGGTGGTGGTCGAAATGGGCGCCAACGCCATTCTAAGCCTGAATCAAATCAGTTACGTCTCCCAGTCGGATTACGCGGATTATACTGCAGATCTAGTCAAGGCCGTCGATAAGGTCAAGCAACGCGCCAACACCAACGATTTTTATCGTTTGGAAAAAACCTTTATGCGGACTAAAAATGATTCAATGGAAGCCAACTATAATAGCGCCTCCCATTTTAGTTCTACCTTTGAATCGCGCATCCCTAACTTCATGGGCGAATTAGGCCAGCCGGCGGGGGACGGATTTATCGCCTACGCCAACGGTACGCTGTTTAGCGACGCTTTCTTGGGCATTAAATACTATCTCGCCCGCAATTTGGACTGGGTGGAATTAGGCGCTCGCAATAGCAATTCGCTGCTGCCACCGCTGACCGACAAGCCTGATTTAAGTTATTATAATCAGGTGGCGCAAACGCAGCAGGCAACGATCTATAAAAATCCTTACGCCTTAAGCTTAGGTTTTGCGGCTTCGGAGCAAATCTTGAAATCACAGACCAATACCAGCTACCCGACGATCTATCAGTCAAATGTGCTGAATGCCTTAACTGGGTCGCAAAGCTACTCGTCATTGTTTTCACCGCAGCTTTTTGCGACAGCTACTTACGATAATGTAAAGCAGCGTAAAGCGCCGCTGACCCAGACGTACCGTAAAATCAATAAAAAGAAAATCGGCACCATTACGTACAGCTTTACGCCCCAAACTAACGATCCTTATTATGTGACCATCGGTTCGAATTTAAATAGTAAAGCAGTTAGCTTCAGCGTCAATGGTAAAGCGGTGCAGCAATATGATACTTTCCGCGATACGGTAATGATCGATCTGGCAGCCAATCAAAAAAATAAACCGATCAAGCTGACAGTCACTTTAAATCAAAATGAAGTTTGGTTAAAGGATTTCCAACTTTACCATTTCGATACCGCCACCTTCAGTTCGGGTATCCGCCAATTGCAGGCTGCACCTTGGAAATTAACCAAGAATCAGAATATTAATCTTAGCGGCCAAATCAATATTACTAAAAAGCACCAAGTAATGATGACCACGATCCCGGCAGCAGCTGGGTGGCACGCCACCGTTGATCAAAAGCCTGTTAAAATCAAGCAAGCGCTGAATACCTTCATTGCGATTCCATTAAGCAAAGGTAGCCACACTGTTTCCTTGCACTACTGGCCCCCTTACTTGAATCTCGGTTTGACGATCACTGGTGCAACGCTAGCCATCGATGGGCTCTACGCCTACTACCTGTACCGCAAACGCAAGGCACACATTAATTAGTGTCGCTAAATACCTAACTTAGGATTAAGGTTATTTCTAAAGATTGACTAAAATCAGAGTCAGTTAACTTCCATTCCGTCGCCAGCAGGCAATGGTTGAGCATTTAACAATTGATTGTTTACGTGGCAAAGTCAGTGATAAACAGAACGTAAAACACCGGCAAAACAGTTGAGAGACTGCTTTGCCGGTGTTTTGATTTCATCTAATCTACTAAGTGTCCGTTAATCCTAATTGAACTAGCTAAGACGATTAAACTAACTAATTAAATAGTGTTCTAAAACTGCCAAGGTGAAATGAAACAAAACAAAATCTGACTTAGCCAATCTTTTGGAAAGAGCCTTAATTCTAAAGCTAAGTCTTTTTTAATCTGCAATTTTATGTTTTAACGCATAAATAGCGGCCTGAGTCCGATCATCCACCTGCAGTTTAGATAGAATATTTGAAACATGAGTCTTAACGGTCTTCAAGGTGATGAATAACTCGTCCGCAATTTCCTGATTACTTTTACCTTGGGCGATTAATTTAAGAACTTCAGTTTCACGTTTAGTTAGATCTTCATACAAATTAGGTTCAGGCCGCTGGGTCAATCGATGCATCATTTTAGTCGTCACTTCAGGCTCTAAAACTGATTCGCCTTTATTAGTCGCTCGAATCGCATCCGCAATTTCAGCTGCAGTCGATGTTTTCAGAATATAACTTTTAGCACCGGCTTCGATGGCGGGGTAAACTTTTTCATCGTCGATAAAACTGGTCACGATCAAGATACGTGCTTCCGGCCAGGCCGCCATGATTTTTTGGGTAGATTCAATGCCATCCATCACGTCCATCACTAAATCCATCATGATCACGTCGGGGCGCAATTCCAGCGCCTTATCAAAACCGATCTGGCCATTTTCTGCTTCGCCAACCACTTCAATATCGTCTTGGACGGCTAAGTAGCTAGCTACGCCGATCCGCACCATTTCATGATCATCCACCAATAATACTTTTATCAACAAAATCCACTTCCCATTCATCGTTAAATTCGTTTTTTACCCAAAATTGCTACAGCGATGCATCACTTTGTGCTTTTGTGTCGCGAACCAGTGGCACGCGAATTTCAACACTAGTCCCTTGCTTAGGAAAACTGATTATTTTAGCAGTGCCGCCAATGCTGGCCGTCCGTTCACGAATATTATTTAAGCCGTAGCTACCAGCATGGTTCCCTTTTTGCATGTCGAAGCCGATACCATCGTCGACCACCTTTAAAATAACCATTTGTTCAACTTGCTTTAAGTATACTTCAAGTGACTTGGCTTGGGAATGGCGTAATGTATTGGACAGCAATTCCTGAACGATGCGGAACAAGTTATCCTCAACGCCGCTGGATAGCTTCACATCACTGATATCCCACTGCATTTTCAGTTGAATCTTAGTGGTTAATTCCTTAAGTAATTGAATGATTCCTTGGCGCAACGACTTGCCCTCTAAGCTAATTGGCCGCAAGTGCAACAGCAAGGCGCGCATTTCCGACTGAGCTTCATTAATGATCGTTTCGACCAATTTTAATTGCTTAGTCAATTGCACCGTTTTTTCCGGTTTACCAGCGATTTCATTTAAAGCCGATAGCATCATCATTGCGGCAAATAACTGCTGACTGACCGAGTCATGCAGTTCGCGGGCCAACCGATGGCGCTCTTGCGTTAGGATTTCTTCTTTATTGGCGCCATCAACTAGTTGTGGCCGATTGCTGTAAGTTTGGATCTCCTGTTGTAAGCTGATCATTTTTTGGCGCAACCGTTCCACGCTAGCATCAAGATCAAAGGCGGCCGTATTGGTCGTTGTCATTTGAAAAATATCAGCCTCATATTGACCGCTGCCTAATAAAGCCAATTTTGATTCGATTTGCCGCCATTGTTGCCGCATTAAAAGGTAAAAGATCGTCGTCACAATAGCGCCGATCAGTAGCGATCCCATGATCAAATAGATATAAAGTGGAATATACATCAATCGTGCCGTAAACAACGTGATCAGCCAATCAGCTTGGTTGACTGCATAAAAATAAGAGAAAAATAACGCGTTCAGCAAAATAAACGATAACAAACTTGTTATCGCAAACAAAAAGCCTTGTGACCGCTTATTCATACGAAGATCACCTCTAAATCACCAATAAAAACATTGGTCAGCAGTTTGATCCGCCGTTGATTTTCGTCGTAATCGTCGCTGTAAAGTTTCAACGCAGTATTACTCATTTTATATTGTTTATTATTAAAGGTCACGCTACCGATCAATGCCGTATGATCCAGCATCACTGCCGTCCCAATCGGCACTAACACACGTGTGCGGCCTACGCCTTTACGGATCACGATCGTATTATCTGCTTTAGGTAACAATGTGTTGCCTAAATCAACGATCGTATCCCCCGCCACTAAAACTAAATTAATATCGTTCCATTCAAAAACATCGGTACCGATCGTTTGATTACCAAACCAACTGGCCTGCATGGTGTGACCATCATGCTCATTAGGGTCGCAAGTTTTCACCGCATGGAACGCTTTTTTATTCCAAGGTAACCAGCGCAAGCGCTGCCGGTGTTCACGCCAATCATAGCCCTGGGTCAGGGTAAAGAAAATGGCGACGATCAACATCAACCAAATCGTTGGGTTAGTCAATAACGTGATCGCGATCGATAAAATCCCAAACAGCCAGAAAAAACTAGTAAAAAACCGCCGCTGCTTACTTTTATTGGCTGCATGTAAACTTAAAACGCCTAATACCAAAAAAACTAACGACGGCGCATTAGAAAAAATTTGCCAGCCTAAAGTGATCAGTAAAACGGCCTCAATAATCAAAAATATCCGCCAAGGTCCTAGTCGCAAAGTACGCCCCCCTATTCATTATTAAGGTTAAGTTTCGTGAGCGAAACATCTATTAGTTGAAGCTTTCATTTAATATTTTGAATAAACTTAGTATACACGGAAAACATGCTTTTGGCGCTTCGCTTTAGTCGCAACTATAATCAGCCTTTAGACTGATTTTGCTGAATAACTGACTTAAAGGCGCCACAAAAAACGGGCTGCACGGTAGACTAGCCACCACGCATCCCGCATTTTGTTTGATCACTTATTCTAGTTTACGCCGTTACTTTAGTGATCTTAACTTTCATTTCGCCGCCTGGTGTCGCAATGGCAACTTCATCGCCAGTATGCTGGCCGATCAATGCTTTCGCAATGGGTGAGTCATTACTGATTTTACCAGCGAAGGGATCTGATTCAGCGGCACCAACGATCGTATAACTTTCTTCTTCATCATCGCCGACTTCAACGAAAGAAACAGTTTTGCCGACCGCAATTTCATCAGCCGCGATTGCATTACTATCAACGACTACCGCATAATGCAGCTGGTTTTCGATCGTTGCGATCTGGCCTTCAAGTAAACTTTGTTCGTTTTTAGCTGATTCATATTCTGAATTTTCTGATAAGTCACCAAAACTGCGCGCGATCTTGATCCGCTCAACAATTTCAGGACGTTTGTTAACTTTTAGATCTTCTAATTCTGCTTCTAGTTTTGTTTTACCTTCTGCAGTCATTTGAAATTCTTGTTCTGCCATGTTTGTTTCCTCCACCTATTATTAATTGTAGCTCTAAATGTACGGCTTACAGCTAAATTTTATGCCAATAAGCGTACCATGCGCCGCTATGCTTGTAAATAACTTATGATCAAATTATTTACCACGCTGCACCAAAATTGAATTCACCTTAGTGATCAAAAGATCGATGGCTACTTGGTTAGCGCCACCTTCAGGAACGATCAAATCAGCGTAGCGCTTGGTCGGCTCAACGAATTGATGATACATCGGTTTCACCGTGGTCAAATACTGTGTGATCACACTTTCAAGCGTCCGCCCACGATCTTTTATATCCCGCTCGATCCGCCGAATGACTCGCACATCATCATCCGTATCAACGAATACTTTAATATCCATTAAATCCCGCAGCCGCGGGTCATCAAGAATCAATACACCTTCAACAATGATCACTTCTTTAGGTTGCTGCAAAATCGTTTCTGTACTGCGATTGAATAATTTATAATCGTAAACCGGCTTTTCAATTGCCTGATAATGCAGTAATTTCTCTAAATCAGCAATCAAGCGCGGCGTATCAAACGCTAAAGGATGATCATAGTTGACCGCCCGACGCTGCGCCATAGTCATCTCAGTTTGATCATTATAGTATGCATCTTGTTCCAGCAACAAAATTGAATTGTCCGCAAAATGATCAAAAATTGCGCGTGAAACAGTTGTCTTGCCGGACGCCGTGCCTCCAGTGACTCCAATAACGATTGGTTTAGCTGGCTGTTCTTCCGTCATTATTCGCCCTCCAAAATAGATTAACGTGTCACTTCATACTGCAAAAAACAGCCAAGAATTTTCCTGACTGTTTTAAGTCTAATTGTCATCGCCGTTTTTAGTTTGAATACCATTATTAGTCGAAGTATGCTCCTCAAAAGTTTGTGAGTAGTAAACTTTTCCTGTTTTTAAATCAGCGACAAAGTATAGATAATCCTGGTCGCGGTCGGTTGGCTGCAAGACAGCCTGGATCGAATCCTTACTAGGATTGTTAAACGGACCTGGACCATAACCCGTATTTTTATACAAGTTATACGGTGACTTCACCGCTAGATCCTTATTATACAAATGTTTTTTGTGTGTATTTAAAGCGTACATAACTGAAATGTCAGATTGCAACGGCATATCGGTATCAATACGGTTAAAGAAGACGCCGGCAATTTTAGCCCGATCAGTCGAGTTATTACCTTCACGTTCGACCAGCGACGCTAAAGTCAGCACCTGCTGGACAGACAGATCTTTGGCTTTGATCTGCTTGTAATAAGGCTGCATGACCAAATCAGTTTTCTCGACCATATTGGTGACTAACTCTTTCAGGCTCATCCCTTGATAGTAATCATAAGTCGCGGGATAGAGATAACCTTCTAAGTGGTAACGAACACCACTTTGTGCCATCGACGAGCTAAGCAATTCTGGATACTTCTTAGCTAACTTCTGCATAAAGGTTTGATCCTTCATTAAGGCTAAGAATTGTTTCTTCGAGAAATGCGTCGCTTTAGCCACCGAAGTGCCCACTTGTTCTACCGTTGCGCCTTCCTTGATCAGCACACGATATTGACTGGTTTGACTACCGCCATCCGCCAATTTCTTAGTGACCTCGGCCAACGACATCGAAGGCTTTAAATTATAAAACCCAGTTTGAAATTCGGAAAAATTATGTGACTTAACGTAATAATTGAAGATCATCGCGTTTTTGATCACTTTTTCATTAGCTAAAATAGCACCAATTTGCTTGTTCGTTGCGCCCATTGGAATTTTAACGACGACCGTTTTATTGTTATCACTATCATAGGCTTGCAACGAAGAATGAACAAAGTTTGCCCCTAACAGTCCGATAACAACGACTAGCAAAACTAAAATACCGACGATCCAATAAACAATTTTATCAACTACTTTTTTTTCAGCAACGCGTTCTTCCGCTAATTTTTCCGCTGCCGCTTCAAGTTGCTGTTTATCTTTACTTTGATGGTCAGGCCGATGTTCGCCACGATTACCCAAAGCAAAACCTCCCTTATTTACTAATACAAACTTGATAAGTTGTTGGCTATGCTTTCCACGCAAACAAACTTGACCGAGCAGTATTTGTACAATGCCTTAAACATTATACAAAAAATTTCAATTAAATGCACCTGTCCATCTGGAAATTAATAAAATCGCTAACTTATTAAGTGGTGGCCACATCAAAAAAAGAGGACCAACCTAGCGAATCGTTGCGGCGTGTTCAGTTTGTAAGGCAGCGACCACTTTGGCAAAAGCTTCATTGACCTGATCATCAGTTAGTGTCGCCGCTGTATTTTGATAAGTTAAGGTGTATGCCAATGATTTTTTACCGGTATCGATATGCGCGCCTGCGTATAGATCAAACAATTGTACAGCGCTTAGATAGGACCCACCATTTTCGCGAATAGTCGCTGTTAACGCAGCATTAGTCACTGACTCATCAACAACTAAGGCGATATCACGCGTGATCGCTGGGTACCGGGGTACGGCGTGGTACATCACGGTTTGTTGTTCCAAGGCCAACAACTGTTCTAAATCTAACTGGAACACATAAGTCGCTGGTAAACGATATTGCTGACTGACCCGTGGATGGACCTGGCCCAAGAAACCGACAACTTGATTACCAACCAAAATATCCGCAGTTCGACCAGGATGCATGTCTTGATGGCGTGCTGTAGCAGCGAATTCTGGGGTGGTCGTCAAATTGAATTCAGCTAAGGTCGACTCCACTAACCCTTTTAATTGATAAAAATCTACCGGCTGTGCTGGCTGATTCCACGTTGCAGTCTGCCAGTCACCAGTGATCGCACCGGCTAAATATTCTAGCTCATGGGGCCGTACAGTGGCTTGATGCTGCTTCAAGAACACGCGCCCTTGTTCATATAAGGCAACATTTTGTTGCTTGCGTGCCGCGTTGTACGCTAGATCATCCAACAGGCCACTCACTAAGTTCATCCGCAAAGTTGCGTGGTCAACCGTCATCGGCCAATCAACACTAGTTGGTTGGCTGGCAGTTAACTGGAAGGCATTCGCTTTATCAGGTGTGGTCAGCGCATAACTGAGTGCCTGGCTCAACCCGTTAGCTTCTAGTGTGGCCTCTAAGTGGCGGATCAGCTGCTGCCGCTCCGTTAATAAGCCCGGCGTCGAAGCGCTAGCCGTCAATGTTTCTGGCAAACGATCGTAACCGTAAAGCCGAGCAACTTCTTCGATCAGATCCGCTTCGATGGCGATATCCCAACGGCGTGGTGGCACACTGACCGTAAATATGCCAGCTGCTTCAGTCACGCCGAAACCTAAACGTTCAAAAATAGCTTTAACTTCTGCTGTAGTGATCGTGGTGCCTAACACACGGTTGATCCGTTCAGTCGACACATTAACTGTTACATCTGCTGGCTTTAAAACTGTTGGTGATACGCGACCAGCTAAGACAGTGGCGTCGGCCAAATCAGCCATCAAACTAGCAGCATCGTCTAACGCCGTCAAAACAGTTGCTGTGTTGACGCCCTTTTCAAAACGCGATGACGCTTCACTACGTAAATTATAGCGTTGCGCTGTTTTCCGAATATGGGTCGGTTCAAAAACGGCTGACTCCAAGATCACCGTTGTTGTCTCGTTCGTGATCTCAGAATCCAAGCCGCCCATTACGCCGGCTAAGTTCAATACGTCAGCCCCATTAGTGATCACGATGTCATCTTCGGTTAGATCACGTTCCTTACCGTCCAAAGTTGTTAGTGTTTCATCAGCTTGGGCCCGCCGAACTTCGATCGTTTGGCCGCCAATTTTGGCGTAATCAAATGCGTGCAGTGGTTGCCCATAGTCGAGCATGATCAGATTGGTAATATCGACTACATTATTGATTGGGCGCACGCCAGCGTTCCATAAACGCCGCTGTAGCCACAGTGGGCTAGGTTTGATCGTCACATTTTCCAATACGCGTAAGTTATAACTTGGCGCATCGGCAACGTCGGTCACTTGTGCCTGCAAAACAGCACTAGCTTTTTTGGTAGCTTCCGTTAGCGCAACCTTAGGAAAATGAACGGCTTGCGCATAAATTGCGGCAACTTCATGGGCCACGCCGCGAACACTGAGTGCATCAGCCCGGTTAGGCGTGATCTCTAAGTCTAAAATAGCGTCGTCCATGCCTAGATAAGCATAAACTGGCTGGCCAACTTCGGCATCAGCTGGTAAAACATAAATGCCATCCGCGTATACTTGTGGTGTCACGTCATCGCTGAAGCCAATTTCTTGTAAGGCACAGATCATGCCGTTAGAAATTTCACCACGTAATTTACCTTTTTTAATTTTTTCATTGTTAGCGATCCGTGAACCAGGTAACGCCACGATCACTTTTTGACCAGCCGCTACGTTAGGCGCGCCACAAACGATCTGGACGGTTTCGTCAGCGCTGATCTGAACTTGACACAATTGTAAATGATCAGAATCAGGATGTGGTTTGGTTGATTCAACGTAACCAACCACGATTTTTTTCAATCCAGCATCGGGATGCTTAACTCCGTCAACTTCAATGCCGGTCAACGTTACTTTATTGGCCAATTCCTCTGGGGTCATATCAAGATCAACATATTCTTTTAACCATTTATACGAAATTTTCATACGTTAAATTCCCTTCTCATTAAAAAGTACTGTCATAGCTGCAAAACTAGACATAATGCGACATTGTCACTAAATCAGTTAGAACTGCAATTGCAGCTACTTAAATTGACTGAGAAAACGAACATCATTTTGGTAGAATTGGCGAATATCGTCGATTCCGTATTTCAACATCGCAAAACGATCGATGCCGAGGCCAAAAGCGAAGCCGCCGTATTTTGCAGGGTCAACGCCAGCCGCTTTTAAGACGTTGGGGTGCGTCATGCCAGCACCTAAGACTTCGATCCAGCCAGAGTACTTGCACACATCACAGCCGGCACCATTACACTTGAAACAAGAAATATCGACTTCGACAGACGGTTCCGTAAATGGAAAATAACTTGGCCGGAAACGAATTTCACGTTCAGCGCCAAAGAATTCACGAATGGCAAAGGATAATGTACCCTTCAAATCAGCCATCGTCACGTTTTCACCAATATATTGGCCTTCCATTTGGAAAAATTGATGGGAGTGCGTCGCATCATCGGTATCGCGGCGATAAACGCGCCCAGGGCCGATCATTTTCATTGGGCCAGTACTAAAATCATGCTGCTCCAGCGTCCGTGCTTCATCAGGCGACATATGGGTCCGCAATAAAATATCTTGATTGATGTAGAACGTATCCTGCATATCACGCGCAGGATGGTCTTTAGGCATATTTAATTTTTCAAAGTTATACTTTTCCTCTTCAACTTCGTAGCCCAGAACCACCTTGAAACCCATCCCTAAAAAGACAGATTCTAAGCGTTCAACGGTTTGCATGATCACATGATGACTACCCATTTTAACTGGCGTGCCTGGCAAAGTGACATCCAAAGTTTCTTGAGCCAGCTGGCGTTCAATTTTAGCCGCTTCCAGTGCTTGCTTGCGCGTTTCGATCGATTCAGTCAAAGCATCGCGCACTTTGTTAGCAAAACTACCAACAGCTGGTCGTTCTTCCTTAGTTAAATCGCGCATTCCGCGCAAAACTTCAGTAATTGGTCCTTTTTTACCTAGTAAATTAACCCGAATATCATTTAACTGTTTTAAATCAGCGCTTTTTTCGATTTCTGTAATACCTTGTTTTTGCAAAGCAATCAGCTTATCTTGTAAACTACTCATAAATTAAGCTCCTTTTTCATTTTCTATAATTGGGTACAAAAAAAGCCTGATCCCAAAATCAAGGGACGAGGCTTCGCGTTACCACCCTAGTTCATAAGCAAACTAATTGCCTACACACTCAGTCAGGGTAACGGTCTGTGCCGGAACTTCTTTTGTATTTACGCCCAAAGTCGACTCCGGAAGTGAATTCGGCGCCAGGTACTGATCGTTTTCACATTAACTAAACGATTTTCTGTGCTGACCTGTTACGCGTACTATTTTCCATCAATGTCTTTCTTGGTATATTCTAACATATCCGGCTTGTTCGTCAACACCTTAAGCTAATTCCTTCACGCATTCTTCTGCGTCTAACCAAGTATCAGCCCAGCCGTGGACAGCATCCATGACTTGTTTCAAATCTTGACCCTGCGTCGTTAACGCATATTCGATTAAGGCAGAATCAGCATAAGTGCAGCGCTCAACAATACCTTCTTGTTCTAATTCTTTCAGCCGCTCAACTAGGACACGATCAGAACACTTCGGTACCTTTAGAGCTAAGTCTTTAAAACGCTGTGTTCCCTCTTCTAACAAGACATCAACGATCAAACCGTTCCATTTTTTGCCTAAAATTGTAAACGTCTTTTGAAATTTTGGGCATAAATGAAATTGTGTGGTTTGACAGTCAGCCACCGTTTTTTCTGTCATAGTTCTCACCTCGTAAGACAGTTTAGCATGCTTACTCAAAGTAAGTCAAAACAAAAGAACGCCTGAATGCTATTATTTTCATTACTTTTCAGAAAAATGTTATAATAAGCTTAGATTAAAGCTCAAACCTTGTTGCAGCATACATATAATGATTGAATTAATTTTAATTAGGTGTGGAGGGATAGAGATGTTACAAAATTATCAGGATATTCTAGTCGCCGTTGATGGTTCCGCGCAAGCGCAGCAAGCTTTTGCTAAAGCCGTTCGCATTGCTAAATTAAATCAAGGTCATCTATTACTGCTTAATGTTTTAGATATTTGGAATAAAAATTACGAGTTCCAACCTGACGCCGAAAATGACAATTTCACTCAGAAAATTTTTGACCAAACGCAAAACTACCTCAAAGTTCTGCAACAAGAAGCTACCCAACTTGGCGTAACCAACTGTGACATCCATATTCGGTTCGGTAATCCCAAAAAGATCATCGCCCACGAATTCAGCCAGGATCATCAAGTCGATCTGATCGTACTGGCGGCCACCGGTAAAAATGCGCTGACCCGCACCTTAACCGGCTCGGTAACTGATTACGTCACCCGCAACGCGCAGCTGGACGTATTAACGGTTCGCACTGATATCGATAATCGACCGATTTTTTAAAACTAACAAAAAAGAATCACTGCAAAAAATGAACTTTTGTAGTGATTCTTTTTAACTAGCGCAAAATTATTTTGCAACCTAATTGACTGATTTACTTTTAGTGGTTAATTTTAACATCCGCTGCTTCAGACCGCGACTTGATTTTTGTAATTCTGGCACTGCAAATTCATCAATGGCGCAATAATCATCAACCAACGACACGATCATACTTTCCATGTAGCGTGGTGGCGCAACGGTTGCACCCCACATATGCTTAATAATAATATCTTTTTCTTTTTTAGATAGATCAGTTATTTTTTCAGCATTGCGCAAAGCGATTCGTGGATGAACGTAAGCGTGGGTGCCCATATCAAACTTAGTCGTGCGCCAGTCATAATAAAACAAATCATGTAACAGGCCACCGCGTGCAGTTGCACGAGTATCTAAATGTAATTTTTTAGCGATCAAATAGCTCCGATAAGAAACATTTAAGGAATGTTCCAATCGATTAGAAAAATGATGTTGGGTATAATCAGCTAAGCGCTGTACCGCATCAGTCGCCAGTAAATCAGCGATTTCGTCCATATATGCTTGGTCATCTTGCCAGTTAAGTTTTTTGGTCATTCAACGACTGCCTCTCTTATTGAAATTAGCTAAGTAAATGACTTAGCATAACGACAGACTAAAATAATAATCAAAATACGATCACAACAATTAACACAGCTAGCATAACCTATTTAATCACATTTGACTAG
Organism: Loigolactobacillus zhaoyuanensis; assembly: GCF_003946385.1. GTDB lineage: Bacteria > Bacillota > Bacilli > Lactobacillales > Lactobacillaceae > Loigolactobacillus > Loigolactobacillus zhaoyuanensis. The sequence goes on along the minus strand of NZ_RHOE01000001.1, from coordinate 70,243 downwards.
ATTTTCATGTTGAACGTAATCTATTCTTAATTTTTGAGTTGAAATAGTAAAATTCCTGCCGCAATTGCAACATTTAATGACTCGGCGCGACCTTGGATCGGAATGTAGAGATTCTGATCCGTTTGGGCCAGCAAATCGATCTGCATGCCATTGCCTTCATTACCCATGATCAACGCAAAATTTTGTTGCGCCGGCACCTGATGAAAATCAACTGCAGCTGGATTTAGTTCACTACCGAAAATCGGCACTTGGGCCGCCTTAAACGCAGCCAGCCAATCTGCTAAATCGCCTTGATAAATTGGAATATGAAAATGGCTGCCTTGCATTGCACGCAACACCTTATCACTGTACAGGTCCGCGCTGCCTTGACCCAGCACCACGCCTGCTAAACCTGCAGCATCAGCGGTACGGGCCATGGTACCAATATTACCTGGATCCTGCACCCCATCCAATAACAACCAAGTTCCAGTATAGGTTTGTGGCAATTGTTCTTGCGGCAACGGTAAGACCGCAAAAATTCCTTGCGTGGTCACGGTGGCGCCTAAAGCCTGTGCCACCGCTGGCGTTACCCAATAAGTGGGTACCTGACTAGGCAGCCATGATTCCTGTTGAAAATCAGTGGTCGCCAAGATCATCGTCAGTGGCTGCTGAGCGTTGACGGCTTCGCGTACTAAATGAACACCTTCCAATAAGTATCGTTGTTGTTCCTCACGATTTTTTTTGCGCGTTAATTTGCGTAAACTTTTAATTAATTCATTTTTAGGACTAGTGATCACAGTCATCACTTGGCTCCTCTCAATTATATTTATGCCAAACTTTCTCAATTATCTTACTACAATTAACCAGCAGAACCTAGCGCTAAAATTGGATTCATCGGAAAACTGGCAGCTAAGCGTTAAATTTCATATAATGGACCATGAGTCACTTGCTATCAAAAATCAATCAATAAAATATAATAAATTAGGGAGGAATTAGCATGCGTCGAGTTAGTTTAATTGTTACCGGCCGCGTACAAGGCGTCGGTTTTCGCTACGCCACTAAAATGGTTGCCGATAAGGTTGGGGTCACGGGTATCGTGCGTAATCTGCTGGATGGCACCGTTTATATCGAAGCACGTGGCCACGACAAAGCTGTCGCTAAATTTATTCAAACGATTCAAAATGGACCATCACCTTACGCCAAGGTGACGCACGTTGATCTGACTGAATTAGCCACTGATAAAAATTACCGTGATTTTGCCGTCACCAACTAAAGTCTGATTGAAAAATGTTGCCGCTTCAAGTATAGTAGTAGAAGACTTTATTGGATCATTTTGCTAATGATATATTTTTCATAAAAATGATTTTCGTCGCACCAAAGCATATCAGCGCACTTAGCTGATAAGCTACCTAAATTGCGAAGTAGAGCCATGTTTCAACTTGGCGATTTTTGCCTTGCTATGTTTCTTGCGGTGACCGAAACGATGTGAGTTGAGGAAACGCAGTTGTGGACTTTGCAACTACGCTCCTTAGGCTTTGCCACAAGAATAGACAGCGTCCGTAGCATCAAAAGATATTTGTGAATTGTACAAATATCTTACCTTCGTTGCGAAGTAGTAGTTGAATGGTCATCGTCCGTAGCATCAAGGCTTTTCAGCGTACTTAACTGATAAGCTACCTAAATTGCGAAGTAGAGCCATGTTTCAACTTGGCGATCTTCGCCTTAGTTGAATGGTCATCGTCCGTAGCATCAAGGCTTATCAGTGTACTTAACTGATAAGCTACCTAAATTGCGAAGTAGAAAGGAACTAAACTTACAACATGAAGCGCACAAAACGTCTGCTCAGTTATGGCGGACTTTTCACGGTATTGACCTTACTATTGTCTGCTTGTTCAAACACACAAACCCACAGACAGCCACCAACAGGCTTTCTTTACGGTCCCATTTATCATTGGTTAGGGTTGCCAATGCAACACTTGATCACTTGGATCGCTAACTTATTCGGTAACCCACCTGATTATGGTTGGGCGATCTTACTGATCACTTTGATCGTACGCTTGGTCTTATTACCGTTAATGCTTAGCCAATCTAAAAGTACATTGCGCCAGCAACATCGGCGTGAGGCGATCAAACCGCAATTAGATGACATCCAAAAGCGGCAAGCGGCAGCCACAACGCCTGAAGAAAAGTCAGCTTTAAGCCAAGAAATGATGGCGACGATGAAGGCCAATGGCGTCAGTATGACTGGTGGTATCGGTTGTTTACCGATGCTGATCCAATTGCCGGTCTTCTCCGCCCTTTATATGGCGATTCAATACAGTCCAGCTATTTTTAAAACGACTTTCTTAGGCATCAGTTTAGGTCAAACTAATATTGTCGTTGCCGTCTTGGCCGGCCTTACTTATGTGGTGCAAGGCTATCTATCACTGATCGGCTTACCAGAAAGTCAGAAAAAGCAAATGCAGACCATGATGATGATGAGCCCAGCAATGACCTTCTTCATCGCTTTAGTTTCACCAGCCGGCTTAGGCCTTTACTTCTTTGCTGGTGGGATTTTGGCCATCTTCCAAACCTTGATCACTAACTTCTATTACATGCCTCGCATCAAAGCAGAAGTTGCAGCAGATATTAAAAAGAATCCACCAAAGCCGGTTAAGGCGGTTGAAACACCTACTAAACCAAAACCTGTACCAAAGCCAGTGACTACCACAACGACTAAACCTAGCCGTAATCGTAACGCTGGGAAACAACATAAGTAAGCAAAAAGCACTTGATCGAGACGATGATCTCGATCAAGTGCTTTTTATTTTGGCTCAGTTGGTGCTGGGTTTTCTGAATCTAACAACGATTCACCTGGCTCTAGTGTTTTAACGATGGGAAAACTGACCCGGAAAATTGCCCCACTGCCTAAGACACTTTCCACGCGGATCTCGCCATGATAACTTTCAACTAAGTGTTGCGCGATCGACAGACCAAGACCGTTACCACCTTTGTCGCGGCTCCGTGCTTTGTCTACCCGGTAAAAACGATTAAAGACGCGGTCAATATTCTCCGGCGCGATCCCCTCACCAAAATCTTGGACCGCGATCTCGACACTGCGTTCATTACGCGAAATTGATAAATGAACTTCCTGCCGCTTTTGCGAATATTTAACGGCATTATCCATTAAAATAATCAAAATCTGTTCAAAATGATCACGATAAATTTTAATGATCGTCGGCGCTCTGAGATCATCATCCAGTGTAAAAGTAAATTCTGGATGAATTAGCTTAAAGTTACCAAACACCTGGTTTGCCACTTCTTTAGCATCAGTCAATGCATTAGGGTAATGGACATCAACTTGCTCGGCGCGCGATAAGTCCAACATTTCCTGGACCAAACTCTTCATCCGCGTGATCTCTTGTAGTGAAGCACTGATCGACTCACTTAGAATTTCAGGATCATCTTTGCCCCAGCGATTAAGCATCTGCATATGACCTTCAATGATTGCAACAGGCGTCCGTAATTCATGCGAAACATCTTCAACAAATTCTTCTTGTTGCTCAATATAACGTTGCATCCGATCCAGCATATCATTGAATAGATCAGTGAGGTCAGCGAGTTCATCATTACGGTCCGTTTGTGCAATTCGCTCGATCGATTGCGGTTCTTGATTGATCACATCGATAGTTTCCGTCATCGCCTTCAACGGCTTTAGGAAATAAAGCGCTAATAAATAACCAATTAAGCCACTGACCAAGAATGCAAAAGCGCCTAAGATATAAAACGCGATCAGCAGTTCATGTTGATCTTTATGCAACGTACCTAGCTGACTAGTGACTTGCGCATAACCGATAATCCGACCACTAGTCCGTGAATGAATTGGTCGCCGCCCAATAAAGCCATCCTCACCGCTAACTTTTTCACGCGAGATTTTGACCTTATCCGTCCGTTTAAATTTGGTCTGAATATTCCGTGACGCGAAAACTGCCTTACCTGATCGATCATAAACAGTCACCGTCACATCTTCACGGGCCAATTTAACAATGATCGAGTCGGTGTAAATATTATCTTTAGCATTGGCATCGCTTGGTGAGACTGAATCAGCAGTTGTTGCTAAATCAGGCCGCAAATACGGTAATACTGTTTTATGCGTCAGCGTATTTGACTGATTATTCAATCGTTCAACCACTAGGGTCATCGTGTCCTGTAAATTAGTTTCTTCCTGATTCATCATGATCGCCGTAAACCGACTAAACAATAAAATCGCAAAAATCGCAAAAACAATAAATATACCAAAAGCGGCACCCAACGCCCACTTCCATTTTAAGGAAAAACGTCGAGCCCGCTTTAATTGATTAGAATCACTTTTTGGGCTGGTCATCACGAGCGCATCACGTACCCAGTGCCACGAACCGTTTGAATATAGCTTTCTTCACCCTTGCGATCAATTTTATTACGCAAATAACGGATGTAAACATCAACTACGTTCGTTTCAACTTCGCTTTCATAGCCCCAAACTTTATTCAGCAATACGTCACGGCCTAAAACAACGTTGACGTTTTCCATCAAAGTCAATAATAGCTCATATTCCCGCTTAGTTAAATCGATTGTTTCATTGCCACGCTTTACCACACGATTTTCTTTTTCGACAGTCAAATCGCGGTAAGAAACAGTGGTCTGTTTAGCATTATTTTGCTCGCCTTCAATGTCAATGCGCCGTAATAATGCCCGTAACCGTGCTAACAATTCTTCGATCGCAAACGGTTTAACAATGTAATCATCGGCACCATGATCAAGTCCAGAAACACGATCAATAACTGAATCACGTGCAGTCATCATAATGATTGGTGTGTTTTTCACCTGACGTACACGGCGGCAAACTTCCAGCCCGTTTAACTCAGGCAACATTAGATCAAGTAAAATGGCATCCCAGTCACTGGACAAAGCTGCATCTAAGCCAGTTCGCCCATTATAATGAACAGTTGTTTCATAGCCTTCATGTTTCAGTTCAAGTTCAACGAAGCGCGCTAGATTTTTTTCATCCTCAATAATTAGAACTTTACTCATTTAGTTTGACAACTCCTTGTAAGAAAGTTATTTATTTCTCACTTAATTATAACTACATTTAAATTACATTAATAATATTACTCATACAGCTAAGTATTTTACCATTCTTTAGCCAAAAAAGCTACTACTGACTTAAGCCGGCAACTTTAGTGAATACTCATAAACTTGCAGCGAATAAAAAAAGCACAAAGCCAATTGACTTTGTGCTCATTAAATAATTATTGTTCTTTGTACCATGGATAATGGAAACTACCTTCGCGGTCAGTCCGTTCGTAGGTATGTGCGCCGAAGTAGTCACGTTCTGCTTGAATAATGTTAGCTGGTAAACGTTCAGCTCGATAAGAGTCAAAGTAAGAAATCGCAGCAGCAAAACCGGGTACTGGTACGCCAGCTTTAACGGCTAAACCAACTAAGTCACGAACTGATTCTTGATACTTCTTGGTTACATCCAAGAAGTAGTCGTCTAACATTAAATTCTGCAATTCAGGATCTTTTTCGTAAGCATCGGTAATATTCTGCAAGAATTGGGCGCGAATAATACAGCCAGCACGCCAGATCCGAGCAATATTAGCGTAGTCCAAGTTCCAATCATAATGCGCTGAAGCGATCCGCATTTGTTCGAAACCTTGGGCGTAACTCATCAGTTTACTGAAGTACAAAGCCCGCCGAATCATTTCAACAACCGCTGTTTTATCGAATTCTACGTTAGCAGCTGGCTTAGGCAGAATCTTGCTAGCCTTGACCCGTTCGTCCTTCATCATCGAAATATAACGCGCATAAACTGATTCAGTGATCAGTGATTGCGGGATTTCTAATTCCAATGCGTTGCTAGAACTCCACTTACCAGTGCCTTTGTTAGCTGTCCGATCCAAAATCACGTCAACGATTGGCTTGCCAGTACCTAGATCATCCTTACGCGTCAAAATATCGGCGGTAATTTCAATCAAGTAACTGTCCAATTCGCCTTTGTTCCAGTCGGCAAAAATAGCCGCAATTTCGTCTACTGAAAGACCAACTAGATCATGGAGTAAATGATAGCTTTCAGCGATCAGTTCTTCATCGCCATATTCAATACCATTATGGATCATTTTAACGTAATGACCCGCACCGTTGGCACCAATGTAAGTTACACAAGGAGTACCATCAGTTGCTTTAGCAGCCATTTTTTCAAAAATAGGTGCCACTAGATCATAGGCTTCTTTCTGACCACCAGGCATCATTGAAGGGCCTTGTAAAGCACCTAATTCGCCGCCGGATACGCCCATGCCGATAAAGTTGATCCCAGATTTATCTAATTCAGCATTACGCCGCATTGTATCCTTAAAGAAGGTATTACCACCGTCAATTAAGACATCGCCCTTGTCTAATAAAGGTAATAATTCTTGGATCACAGCGTCCGTGCCAGCACCGGCTTTAACCATCAAAATGATCCGGCGTGGTTTCTCTAATGACGCAACAAAATCTTGAATACTATAACTTGGCACTAATTTTTTATCCGCATGTTCTTTAGCGACTGTTTCAGTCTTAGAACTTGTACGATTATAGATAGCGACCGTGTAACCGCGGCTTTCAATGTTCAAAGCGAGGTTCTTGCCCATGACCGCCATACCAACGACACCAATCTGTGGTGTTTCATTTTTCATATTTCTTGTGCCCCCTTGTTCTATTTAACAACTTCTATCGTATCAAAAAAAACCGATAAATAAAAGCCAAACTGCTCTGTATTTATTTAGTATCGCCAAGTGAAAAAGGGCTACTAGCGCTAAATTGAGCTTAAACCGTCTGCTAGCTATTTTTGCGCAAACAAAAAGCATTAGCGCCATGGCCGCTAATGCTTTTTAAGCAGGTCTGTTAGTCTGCACTCTTACCTGTTGTAACAACTTGTTTGCCATCGTAGAAGCCACAGCTTGGGCATACGTGATGCGATACACGCAATTCGCCACAGTTAGGGCATGGGCTTAAGTTAGGCATTGCTAATTTAATGTGTCCACGACGCATACGTTTCTTCGTCTTGGAAGTCTTTCTTTTTGGTACTGCCATTAAATTCCACCTCCTTAAAATTTTATCGCTTTACACTTTACTTATCGGTTGATTCATCGAATAAACCTTTTAGTTGCGCAAAACGCGGATCGACTTGTTGTTTACGCGCTTCCAGTAATTGATCGTAGTCAGCTTCAGAAATGACTTGCCAATCATTACCTTCAGGCATATCCGCTTCATCCTCACGTTCATGGGGAGTCAACACCTGCATTGGGATATTCAACAAGATATTATCCACTACCGCAGAATCTAGTACCAAGGTTTCGTTTTCTAAAACGATCACGGTATCTGCCTGATCAAATCCCGCTTGCTTTTGCTGATCCGCGGGCACATAGAATTCAGTAAAATCGAAATCTAATGGCAACGCGACTGGCTTTAAAGAGCGAGTTGATGGCAGTGTTATCGTACCTTTAACTAAAACATGTGTCGTGATCGTTTCCTGATCTAATGAAATCAAACCAGAAACCTGAATCGGACTCACGTCAATAATTTGCGGGTCACGCTCGATCAAAGCTGCCTTTAAATCAAGTGTGGCTGCAAGTGGTAATGGTTCTTGCCGATACTTTTCTAATTCAAGTAAAGACCATTTCATTGAAGTTTCCTCCTAATGCAACGAGAATAATTATAACTTTCCCGAAAATCTTTGTCAACCTAATTTACTTTACAGAAGTCAGCGCCGGTGTCACGGTATTTCACCGCCTGATAACCGAATTTCACCTAAAAACATTCCATAATTGGATGCAGGTTTGATTATAGCCGATACGGCAGTGAGTTACTAGGGATTTGTTGGATTTTCTGAAATAATAATTGAGAGCAGAAAACTAGTAAACAAACCGACTATCCTTTATAATAGCAGAAAAATCACTACGGAGGTCAATATGCATTCAGAAATTTTCACCGACTATCTCACCAAAATCGATCCTGCACAACGTGAACGGACCGCTGAAATTCTTGACTGGGTCAGTGCTAATTTTCCGCAGTTAACACCAAAAATTGCTTGGAATCAGCCTATGTTTACCGATCACGGGACCTTTATTATCGGCTTCAGTAATTCAAAAAAACATCTCGCTATTTCTCCCGAGGCAGCTGGCATCACTCATTTTTCAGCAACGATCACGGCGGCTGGCTATGAGCACACCAAAAATTTACTGCGGTTTCCTTGGGAAAAGCCGGTTGATTATAATTTACTAACTGAGCTCATTAATTTTAATTTAACTGATAAAGCTGATACCGATACATTTTGGCGTAAGTAAAAGCAGTAGCCACGTGGCTAACTGCTTTTTATTTTGCGCGCAGCGGTGGTCGATTAAAGTTTTGTTCGTGGCCATTGATTTGTGCATAAACATCGTCTACCCGCACTTCTAAACCCAATAAGCCCTGTTCCTGACCGATTTTTTGGCTCACCCGTGCGATCAGCGGCAAATCCAGCTGGTCCTTGATTTGGTGCAAATATTCCTGACCGCGCTGGCTGAAACCTAACAAATGAATGTAAGGCTGCTGTTCCACTTGCCGAATCGCAGGGGTATGAATGTTCAACAGTACATATAAGCATAGCCGTTGCAGGCGTGTGTAAGTATAACGTTTAGTTTTCAGTCCCCGCAATAAGCTAGGAAAATCAGGCGCCGTTTTGATGGCACTATGAAACCGATACTCCAAGCCTTCCGTCATCTGATAGATCTGTCCCAACTCCGCAATCGGCGTACTTAAAATGCGATAACGTAGATAAGGATAAAAATCAGTCCACGATGCCAATTTTTGCTGTTGCAGAGCATGCGCGATCATTGGCGGCACAACTGTAGCCAATGATCGCGCCGCAACGCTTTGACCTAACGCTAGACGCCGAATCGCAGTTGCACTGGCAATGGCTGTACCGTTTAAATCTTGATCCAAATATTGGGCATTTTTCCGTGCCACCGGTAATAACCGCATTGGTTGCGCTAGTTGCGCATTGGCAGTGGCGTAGCTCAGACCTAATAGTTGGTTAGGTGAATCGATATTTAAATGCAGTGTTTCTTGGTAAAAGTGATTTAGTTGCGTAGCGTAAGTCTGCTGATAATCACGAAAATATTCGTGTAAATTCGGCAATGTTGCCAGCTTACGACCAACTTGCTGGTAATCAATGCTGGTATCTTCAGTGCCAAAAACTAAACTTTTGCATTGTAATGCCGTCAACAACTGCAACGCGCCGGTAGCAAAACGGTCCGCTGGCGCCACTGCAGCCGCAAATGGCAGCTCCACCACAAGATCAACGCCTTGGTCCAAGGCCGCCTGAGTGCGCGTCCATTTGTCCAAGATCGCCGGTTCGCCGCGTTGCACAAAGTTACCACTCATGACCGCAACTACGACCTTAGCGCCAGATCGTTGTCGGGCCGCCGCTAAATGGTATAAATGACCATTGTGCAATGGATTGTATTCGACCACTATTCCTACTGCTTGCATAGTTGATTCACCTCTATCGTTGTAGCCAGCCTATTCCAACTTTCCACAATGCAAAAAAAGACAGTTGCCCGTCTTTTTAACTACTTATTCTGCTTTTTCCGCCACAAAAAACCAACGAACACTATCCGCCGCCACATTGCTTTTACCAAAATCAGCCGTAACTTGCACGTTAACAAAGCCGGCTGCGGTCAAAGCTTTTTTGACGTCTACAATCGGATAAGTCCGTTCATGATGTAACTCACTCAACGCTTGGTAGCCTTGGATCGACTCATCCCAAACAAAGAAGGTCAGATCATGCTCGATGGAATGCGGCTGTTCGCCCAGATAACTAGCCCACATAAACGCCGTGGTTTCATTTTTATAATTATACATATAACCTGGGAATAGTTCATCCATTTGGTACAGTGAATGCATATCAAACAAGAAGCGACCACCGCTGACTAAATGTTGCGCCACTTGCTGAAAAACAGTGGTCACATCAGCTAAATTAGGCATGTAGCATAATGAATCATCTAAACAAGTCACTAACTCATATTCATCTAATTCATCGAGCTCGCGCATATCCCCTTGGACGAGGTCCATTGGCACATCAGCTTCAGTGGCGTGCTGTTGCGCCTCTGTCAGCATATCCATTGATAGATCAAAGCCAGTGACTGGATAACCTGCTTGAGCCAATTTAGTCGCTAAAATACCGGTGCCACACGCTAATTCTAAAGTCTGCGGTTGTGGACGGCCTGCATTTTGCGCCACAAAAGAAAGCCACTGGTCATACAGATCAGTGTCCATCATTTCATCATATAAAGTCGCAAACGTTTGGTAGATCATACTTCAGCGTCAAGCCAAGCCGCAACATTCACCGTTTTAGCGTTAGACCATAATTTTTCTAAATTATAATAAGCACGTTCTTCTGGATTGAAAATGTTGACTACCACGTCACCTAAATCGATCAAAACCCATTTATCGGAGTTTTTACCTTCGACACGTTTAACGGTTTCACCAGCTGCTTCAATCTGTTCTGCGATCGACTCTAAAATAGCGTCCATTTGGCGCTTAGAACCGCCTTGCATGACAACGAAATAATCAGCTAATAAGCTGACCTCATGGATATCTAATGCCACAATATCCTCTGCGCGTTTACTATCTGCTGCACGGACAGCAATTTCTAAAATTTCTTTACTGTTCAAAATAATGCTCCTTTTCATAATTAAGGTAATTTTTGCAGTTGCAAAAAATTCAGTTTCAAGACGGATGTCCTTTCTCGCTACGTCGCAAAATCCGCGACTAGTCGAGCAGGCTCCTTTTCATAATTAAGCTGTTTTAATTTATTTTTTCTGTGCGACCCAAGCATTGTACGTATCGATCGTTTTTGGGTAAATTTTAACTTGTTTAGCGAGTAGGAATTTCAACGTATGACTAACTTCAAAGCGCACGCCGGCAATTAGACTTTCGGCGGCAGCAGCCCGTGCTTGGTCAACCCCAGGAAAATCACGGCCAGGCTCAATAAAGTCAGCTACAAAAATAAGCTGATCTAGATCCGTCATTTCGACTGCCCCGATCGTATGCCGGCGGACTGCATTCAAAATCTGCTGATCATGGATGCCTAACTCACGTTCAATCAAATAAGCCCCAACAACACCATGCCAAATACCATTGTTCGCCGTCAACAAGTCAGGATCAAATTGTTGCTGGCGAATAATTTGCTTGAACTCGCTATCAGAGCGTTGTTTAGCGTAGTCATGGACCAACCCTGCCAGCCCCGCACGTTGTACATCAACGCCATACTTTTGCGCTAACTCGATGGCTGTTTGTTCGACTCGTTGCACGTGAACAAAACGGCCGGCGCTTAATTGTGCACTGATTTTAGCTAACAACTCAGTCCGCGATAACGCAACTAGTTGCGGCGCATACTCTACGTTAGTGTTTTTCACGATACAAGCCTTCTTCTTCAATATAGTCTAACACGGCATCCGGCACCAAGTACCGAACCGAGCAACCTTGGCTGACCCGCTGACGGATCAGCGATGAACTGATGTCCAATAACGGTGCGTCGACCCAAAGAATCGGATAACGACTTGTCACCGGGAATTCTGGCCGTTTAACACCCACGAATTGGACTAATTTCAATAAATCATCGATGCGATGCCAAGTTGGCAGATCGGCCACCATATCAGCGCCAATAATGAAATAATAATCAGTATCGGGATGCTGCTGCTTCAACGTGACCATTGTATCGTAAGTATAACTAATACCACCACGATCGATTTCAGCACGTTCTAGAGCAAAACGCGGATTGCCATCAATTGCCCGCTCGACCATCGCCAATCGATGCTTGGCAGCAATCGTTGTTTTCGTCGTTTGGTGCGGCGGTTGTGCGTCTGGCATAAATAAGACTTGCTCCAACCCCAACTGCGAACCAACCGACTCAGCAATAACCAAATGGCCTAGATGTGGCGGATTAAAGGTACCGCCCATAATACCAACTTGCTTTTTGTGTTCATTGCCGAGAATTTCTTCTTTCATTTCTACCGTGATCACAGGTTGTGTTAATGTTCTCACCGCTTAAATGTCACCTCTTTACAATGCTGCTACTTGAAGGGATAAACGTCGATATTTTTCTTTTGGTGCTGGTCGATAAACTAAAACCACGTGGCCAATAATTTGTGGGACTTCAAGGCCATGAATTTGAGCAGTCAATTCTGCCGCTACATCCGCCGTGGTTAAATCAGTATTCTGTAATAAATTGATTTTAAGTAATTCATGACGTGCTAGGCTATCGTCCACTTGGGCCAAAAAAGCCGCATTGATCCCATTTTTGCCCACATGGAATTCTGGGCGTAAACGATTAGCGCGTGCACGTAAAAAGCGTTTTTGTTTTCCAGTTAAAGTCATAAAGTCTTCCTTTCGCGGAGTGTGAAAAAAGGCTCAAATCGCACTTTTTTCACACGTTTTAGCTATAGATCAAGTTTTAAATCAACGCTGGTCGTAATGTAACTGCCACACCTTCTGGCGCCCAGCCACTGACAGTAATGCCGGCTGGTACTGTGATCCAGCCAAGCCCGGCAAAAACTAAGTCGCTTTTGACTTTTGGTGTGAACTGGATCCGGGTCAGTGGTGGGAAATCAGCAATTTCTTCTGGTCGTGGTGGCTGTAACAATTTACCGACTTGGCGCTGATAAAAATCATCTGCATTAGACAACTTAGTCCGATGGATCAATAAATTATTATCTAAATACAGGGTGAAGCCAGTGTGTTCACCCCGTTCGTAGTCAAAGCGGGCCAACCCACCGAGAAACAAGGTCTGTTCACTATTTAATTGGAACGTTTTAGGCTTGATCGGTTTTTGTGGTGCGACCAAGCGTAGATCTTTAGGTCCTAAATAATAAGCCATTTGTTCACGATGAATGATCCCTGGTGTGTCGATCAGTGCATGACCGTCATCTAACGGGATCTCAATTTTATCTAACGTTGTGCCTGGAAAGCGTGACGTTGTGATCAAATCTTGCGTGCCTGTCGTCCGTTTAATAATCTGATTGATCAAAGTTGACTTGCCGACATTAGTGACCCCAACCACATAAACATCACGGCCAGCACGATATTTTTCAATTGCGTCCAGTAATTCATCCAACTCGTAACCACTTTTAGCACTGGTCAACATTACATCTACTGGCCGCAAACCGTTAGCATGCGCCTGCTCTTGCAACCAGCGGCGGACTTTACTCCGTTTAACCGAATTTGGTAAAACGTCGACTTTGTTCCCCACTAGTAAGACAGGATTTTTACCGACAAAACGATGTAATCCAGGAATTAAACTACCAGAGAAATCAAAAATATCGATCACGTTAACGATCAAGGCATCAGTCTCGCCAATTTGCGTCAATAATTTCAAAAAATCATCATCAGTTAAGCGGACATCGGAGATTTCATTGTAGTGGCGTAGACGAAAACACCGCTGACAATAGACTTCTCCGGCTGCTAGTCCTTTTTCCAAGGCTGACGCAGGTGTGTACCCCGCGGCAGCTGGGTCTGTTGTCTGAATTTGTGCCCCACAACCAATACAATATAATGGCTCGGTTTCTGTCTCAGCCATCTAAACGCTCCTTCCACTGCAACTCAGGATAGCGCCGCATCAAACGGCGCATTAAAAATTTTTCAAAAAAACGATTGATCCGCGTATTCCACGCATCCGTTTCGATCAATGGGCGGACTAAGATCGTCCGCACATGGCTATGGTTAGCCGCGATCATATCGGTCAATAATTGATCGCCCACCATCACTAACTCTTGGCTGGACAAATTCAATTGGACCTTAGCGCGACGAATACCAATTGATAGTGGCTTCAAGGCCCGCGCAATAAATGGTAAGCCCATGCTGCTAACTGCCCGCTTGATCCGCGTTGCCTTATTATTGGAAACAACGACGACTGGAATCCCGCTGGCTTGCATTTGTTTGATCCATGCATGTAATTCTGCGGTTCCAGTCGGATTATCCCAGACGATCAGCGTATTGTCTAGATCAGTCAATATCGCTTTAATGCCTTGCTCGCGCAAATCGGCCGCAGTCAATTGGGTGATTTTGGACACCATCCAAGTCGGTTTATAATCTAAAAACATAATAACCTCTCAACATCTATATCGTTTTATATCTCAACAATCCATTATAAGGGAAAGCCCACTAAATTGCACCCGCCTAGATTCAAAAAAGTAGCGTAAGCCAATTACTTTGCAGTTGCAAGCTTTTGCCGTATTCTAAAAGCAAAGCACCAAGAAAGGACTGATTTTATGCAAAGTTTTGGTTTTAACCGTTTTGGCGACCCTACTGTTTTTGAAAGTATCACCCAGCCAACACCTGAACTAACGCCGATCCGCGTTTTGATCGATGTTGTTGGATTTGCTTTAAATCCTTACGATGCGGCCCTACGCCGTGGTGAACACGTGCAGGACCGCCCACTGCCATTTCCAATCGTTCCCGGTACTGATGTGGTGGGCACGATTCGAGCTGTTGGCGAACAAGTCACCGATTACCAAGTCGGTGATGTTGTCCTCGGTCACAGTAATTTAAATGCTTACGCGGAACAAGTGGCCATTTCCCATAATAAAATTGCTAAGGTCCCTGCTGGCACACCACTTAGCGCTGTAGTTGGTCTACCCTCGGTCGGCATCACCGCTTATAACTTACTGATCGTAAAATTACAGCTACAGCCTAACCAAAGCGTGCTGATTGAAGGTGCTACCGGTGGCGTTGGCAGCCTACTGGTACAAATTGCTAAAGCTGTCGGGGCGCACGTGATCGGTGTTGCCAGTGCCAGCCACCGCAACGCCGTGATTCAGCTTGGCGTTGACCAATTTATCAGCACCACTGATCTAGCTAGTAGTGACGCGACGGCGGATATTGTGATCAACGCCGTTAACGGTGGCCGTGATCAAGAACAAGGCTTAGCCCACGTTGCCGAAAATGGCCGTTACGTCAGTCTAAACAACTTGCCTACAACCACCCGGGACATCACCATGTTGGCCTTTCAACCAGAAAAGGGCTTTCGTGATCGGCCAGCACTTGCCTATTTACTCGATCTATACACGCACCAACAATTACAATTGCCAATTGCGGCTGAATTTCCATTTACCGTTGCTGGCGTCCGCGCGGGTCACCAATTACTAGAGCAACGCCACCAACCTGGAAAAATCATTATTATGCAGTAAAACAATAAAAAGCTGTGCTCGCCATATGTGAGCACAGCTTTTTTAAACCAAATCATTATTTGGCGATTGCTGTCTTTGCTTGTTCTGCTAAGTCAGAAAATGCTTTTGCGTCACTAACTGCAAGTTCAGCTAACATCTTACGGTTAATGTCGATGCCTGCAAGTTTCAAACCGTGCATCAATTTGCTGTAGCTAACATCATTCAAACGTGCTGCTGCGTTAATACGAGCGATCCATAATTTACGGAAATCACGTTTGACTTGGCGACGATCACGGAAAGCATAACGGTAAGAAACCATTACTTGAGTGTTTGCTGTTTTGAACAAACGATGCTTTGAACCGCGATAACCTTTAGCTAATTTTAAAACCTTTTTACGACGTTTGCGCGTCACTGTTCCACCTTTAACACGTGGCATTGAAATTCCTCCTCAAATACTTCGGCGTTTCACTAATGTGAAAACTTAGGAGCACGAAGTTACCTAAAAAATTAAACGATTGATGCTATCTTACTTCATTTGGGATAGCATTTGTTTGATCCGCTTCATATCGCTAGCGGAAACCATGCCTGGCTTAGCCAAGAAACGACGTTGTTTCTTAGTTTTACCATGGAAACGGTGGCTCGTGTAAGCGTGATGACGTAACAAGCTGCCGTTACCGGTTTTCTTGAAACGCTTAGCTGATGCACGATGTGTTTTTTGTTTTGGCATAATTAAATCTTCCTCCCTACAGAAGACAGTGGCGAAAAACTGCCGCCACAGCCTTTCCAAACAAATTTAGTGAGAACATGCTTTCCAGAGCAACGCCCTGTATTGCACGCTTACTGCTTTTCTGCAATTGGCTGCAACATCATTGACATGCTGCGTCCGTCCATCTTAGGATGAGCGATAACTGTTGCAACATCTTTGGTCTCATCGGCCAAGCGCTTAAGCACTTCACGGCCAATTTCTTTATGTGTGATCGCACGACCGCGGAAACGAATCGATGCCTTGACCTTGTCACCTTTAGCTAAAAACTTACGTGCATTTTTAAGCTTGGTTTCAAAATCATTTTGATCGATCGTTGGGCTTAAGCGGACTTCTTTGATGCTAACGATTTTTTGTTTCTTACGGGCATCGCGTTGTTTCTTTTGCAATTCAAAACGATATTTACCGTAATCCATGATCCGCGCTACCGGTGGCTTAGCGTTTGCAGCCACAAGAACAACATCCAAATTAGCTTGGTCGGCAATTCGCAATGCTTCGGTCATACTCTGAACGCCTAGTTGGTCACCATTTTCAGCGATCAAACGAACCTCACGTGCGCGAATCCCATCATTGACCATCATGTCTTTTGCTATGGCTATTCACCTCCAAAAATTTCGAGAAAAATGCAGAAAAAAACGGAGTCCGCTTCCGCAGACCCCGCCACAAACCAGTCATCTGGTTTGATCCGTTCAATATCTGCCCAGAGACGAATGTCAGCTTAGGCGAGAAGCGGGCTGCTTCTGCTTTAATTCTCAATAGGCTAAATTATACGATTATTTTTTTTCTTTGTCAAGCTGTTGGGTCACATTCGCGCCAGCACCCTTTAATTTACCAGTACGACTGTAGTTACCCACTTCGGCGCTCATGGCGTCAATATAGATATTAGCGTCTTGCGCAACACCTTTGTCCTCGCCATAATGACGAACAGAAATGCTGGCGTGACTCATTTCTTCGTCACCAAGCACTAAGGTATACGGAATTTTCTGAGTTTGGGCTTCACGGATCTTATAGCCCATTTTTTCATTACGATCATCGATTTCGACCCGTAGACCAGCAGCAACCATCCGTTGTTTGATCTGGTTAGCGTAATCTAAATGCAATTCGTTTTTAACTGGGATAATTACGGCTTGGATGGGTGCTAACCAAGTTGGGAAAGCCCCTTTATACATTTCAGTCAAATAAGCCGTGAAACGTTCCATAGTTGAAACTAACCCACGATGGATCATAACGGGCCGATGTTCTTCACCATCGCTACCGACGTACTTCAAGTCGAAGCGTTCTGGCAACATGAAGTCCAATTGGATCGTTGATAAGGTTTCTTCGTTGCCTAGTGCCGTCTTCGTTTGGACATCTAACTTAGGACCGTAGAAAGCAGCTTCGCCTTCAGCTTCAGTGTAATCCAAGCCCATGTCGTCCATCGCTGCCTTAAGCATTGTTTGCGCGCGGTTCCACATTTCATTATCATCAAAATACTTTTCAGTATTCTTTGGATCGCGGTAGCTCAAACGGAATGAATAATCGCTGATGTCAAAATCAGCATAAACAGAAATCATTAATTTCAGAATTGCCTTAAATTCATCTTCAATTTGATCCATCGTGACAAAAGTATGACCATCATTTAATGTCATTTCTCGTACTCGCTGTAAGCCAGAAAGTGCCCCAGATTTTTCATAACGATGCATCATACCTAATTCAGCGATCCGCAATGGTAATTCACGGTAACTGCGAATATGGTGATTATAAATTTGAATATGGCTTGGACAATTCATTGGCCGTAATTCAAGTTGTTCGCCTTCACCCATATCCATTGGTGGGAACATGTCTTCACGATAATGGTCCCAATGGCCAGACGTCTTATAGGCATCCAAGTTCATCAAAACTGGTGTGTAAACATGTTGATAACCATTAGCGACTTCCTTATCGATAATGTAGCGTTCGATCGTCCGGCGAATCGTGGCTCCTTTAGGCATCCAGTATGGTAAACCAGCACCAACTTTAGGATCAACGAAGAATAGATCCAATTGGTTACCGATCACACGATGGTCGCGGTCATGGGCTTCTTGCCGACGAGCATCATCAGCGTCCATTTCCTTTTGACTAAAGAAAGCTGTGCCGTAAACCCGTTGCAACATTTTATTGCTGGATTTACCTTGCCAGTATGCACCAGCAACCGACAATAATTTAGAAACTTTCAGCAATTTTGTATTTGGTAAAACGCCTTGTTCACCAAAATCAGTAAAGTCGCCTAAATGATATAAAACAACTTCGTCAGCGTTCAAGTCGTTAAGTAAGCTGGTTTTATAAGGATCGTTAGCAAATTTAGCTAATGCATCTGCTTTGGCAACGACTTCACGCTGGATAGCAGTGCCGTCAGCAACAATTTTAGCCAAATGATCATTGATCGCAACTAGATCATCAACGGAGACTGGCTTAGCATCATTATCGGTATCATAGTAAAAACCATGTTCAGTCACGTTGTGTTCACCAAAAGTCATTGCGGGGAACAAGTCGTGTAAAGCAGCGCCTAATGCTAAGCTAGCTGTGTTCCATAGCACTTGTACGCCGGCTTCGTCTTTAGCAGTGACGATCTCGATCTTACCATCAGCGGTCAATGGTGCAGTTAAATCAACTAATTGACCATTGAACTTACCTGCGATCGCCTTCTTACCTAGACTTGTACTGATCGACTTTGCCACATCAGCAACAGTTGTTCCTGCGGCGAATTCCTTGATTGCGCCATCGGGGAACGTTAACTTGAGTTCTGCCATAAATTTGGCCTCCTTAAAATATTAACCGCGAACGTATCCAAATAAAAAAGTCCCTGAAGTCTAAAAGACCTCAGGGACGATAATTTCGCGGTTCCACCCAGTTTTGAAGTGTTTGCACACTTCCTCATTAGCGTTGTTAACGGTAACGAACCGACCCTACTTTGCATAGAGTTTTTTGGAAAGTGGTCGTCAACTAACGACTTAGCAAGTTACAGCGCCCTTGCCTCTCTAAAAAGTCGCTTTAGTTAACGGTATCTCTCCGCTTCAATAGTTCAATTGAAACATACCCGCACCGTAAATTCAAGTCTAACCAGAAAAATTATGGTTGTTGGCGGCGATTTTTGCCTAGCAATTCAACTTCATGGCTTAAAAAGCGAACACGTTCCATGATCCGTTTCGCCTTTAATGGTTCCTGTTCGCCACGCTGGGTCACGCTAAGATGTTCGTGCTCCAATTGGGTCATCGAAAAATTAGACGAGAAAAAGGTCGCTAATTCTTCTTGCATTCGGTATTGCAAAATAACGCCGAGCACGTCATCCCGAATCCAACTGGACATCGAATCGGCGCCAATATCATCGATCATCAAGATCCGCGACCGTTTGATGGCGTCTAACTTTGGAGTCAGATTATTTTGGCCGATCGCATTTTTCATTTCAACTGCCAGCGTTGGAAAATGAACTAGCGTTGTTTGAAACCCTTGCAGCGCTAGTTCATGGGCCAAAGCACCGAGTAAATAAGTTTTACCAACACCAAAATTACCGTACAAGTACAGGCCTTGATGAAACTTCTTTGGTGCTTTTTTATAATCATCTAAAAATAACGTTACTGCATCCAACGCCGCAAAACGATCATCATCTTGATAAAATTGACTTAATCGCGCATCCCGAATATTTTTCGGCATACTGATCGAACGTACCCGCGATTGCAGTGCCCGTGCTTCCTCTGCCGCAACTAATTCGGCCGTTGGTTCATAAGTCACATCGATAAAATGATGGTTTAAGATCAAGCGTGGTTGGTAACCAGGTGCTAATGAAGCTTGCTTCGCCTGAAATTTATGGTTTTCGGTGACAAATTCATATAATTTGGCTGAGCTACGATCGATCATCGCTTGATCGATCACCTGACGATTAGCTGCGATGAACTGCTGTACCGCTGGATCGCGCATAACTTGTGCCATTAATTCATCATAATGGCGGTTTAAATTCTTTTTATCCATTAAAATACGTAAGTTTTTGCCCATATCTTCCATCGCTACTCACCATCCTTATTCGCCTGTAAGGCCGCTAACCGTTTCTGGACCGCTGCCCGCTGTTCGGCCGTTACCTTTTGTTTTGGCGCTTGATAACCATCCTTAGCCCAATCCGGTAACGTTTCTTTACGTAGCGGCTGCTTATTGCGGTTAGTCCGTTTCAGCGCTTGCTTTTGCCGGTAAAATGACTTCACTTCCTGCATCGCGGCTTCCGGCGTAGTCACATTGTGCTGCAACCAGCCATTAGCGACACCATCAACGTAAGCTTGCGTCAAAGTCGGCATTTTGCGTACGCTGATCACATAGTGACTGAGAATATTGATAATACTGGCATCCGCAAACACGTGCCGACTCATTAAACGCTCCAAAACACGCTGCTCACTATCAGTCACGTAGCCGCCTTGTTGCTGCTTCAGCTGAGTCAAGAATGTGATCGGCGCTAATTGACGACTGATTGTGATCAGTTGCTGGTCATTTTGCGATAAATCTTTGGTCGCGGCGACATTTGTTTCGGTTGTTGTTGCAGTCGCCGTAGTCGGTGCAACCTTAGTTGGTTGGCGTGCCACTAACCGTTTTAAAGCCGGTAAGTCTAACTTATTAGTGGTGATATCCACACTTTCATTGACATACTGCGCTAATTCTAGCTCATTTAAACCGTACAAAGCGTGCAAGGTCAACAACTGATCATGGTAGTGATCTAGCTGACGCACCGACACAAAACTAGCGTGTAATTGTTGTTTGAAAAATGGCCAATCAAAATCAGCCGTGGCCCGCTCATCCAATTGTGGCTGCGTGGTGGTCCCCGGCGTTTTAAATTCTGATTTAGCTTCCGCAATCGTTGCTGGCGGCTGCGATAATAATTGTGAATTAACGTGAAAAACGTCTAGAAAGCTTAAGCTGACCTCTTCTAAATCCGCGCTTACCTTCACTGGATGTAAACGAAATTGTGCCTTAAGTTGCTCAAATCGTGTTTCGCCCACGGCTTCATATAACAATAAACTCAGCAAGTCATCAGTGAAAAACGCATTCGGCGCTTGGGGCGCATATAATTCATAGGTAAATGTCCGGCCAGCAGCAGTCACTTGTTGGTACGTTTTGATCAAACCCAGCGCCTCTAAATGGATTCGGCTCTCATATAGCGTTGGCAGATCAATATTAAGCAATGCCAGTAGTGTACTGTGCGGTTGCGCGGTCTGTACCAAAGTTTGCTGCGTCCAAAGTAACAAATATAGACTATAGGCCGCCGTCCCCATTAATGGCTGATATAGGTAGGTCAAGACTTGCCGATCGAAGTCAGAAAGATAGTTGGCATCGGTGACCACAAACCCATCCCGCGGATTTAACTTAAAAAATGCGTCTTGCATCATCAACACCTCCTATCTCTGATTATGATGGCTGATCAGAATCATTTTCCTCAGCTTGCTTATCCCGATCGACCATTTGATTTAATTCTTTCAAGAAAACATTCACGTCTTTGAACTGCCGGTAAACACTGGCAAAGCGAATATAGGTGATCTCATCGACATCCGCCAATAGCGTCATCACGTACTCACCGATCATCGGGGAAGCCACTTCATTTTCGCCTAACGCGCGGATTTTATTTTCCACTTCATCCACGATTTGGGTCATTTGTTCCATTGTTACTGGCCGTTTTTCCGCCGAACGAATCAGGCCACGTAAGATCTTCTCGCGATTAAATTCCTCACGGGTCCCGTTTTTCTTGATCACCAATAATGGTGTTTGTTCGACTCGCTCAAACGTAGTGAAGCGGAAATTACAATTTTCACATTCACGTCGCCGCCGGATAACGCGGCCTTCATCAGTTGGCCGTGAGTCAACGACACGTGAACCATTATGATGGCAGCGCGGACATTGCATGTTGGACACTCCTTTTCAATTCTTAAGTTAACTTCAAAACAATGACTTAAATTGACCCCACTGCCCCTTAGCACAATGGGGTCACCTGTATTCTATTATAGAAAGTATAACATTCAATTCATGACAAGCGCAGTTTAATCAGTTAATATGGCAAAATTCATTGTCACTGGCTTAACCTCATACAGAAATAAGGTCAGGACAATACCTCACCTTATTTCTGTAAATCGTATTGTGTTAAGAATTTTACCACTTGTTGCTTGGTCGCGGCAAGTGACTGTGTGTTATCGATCACGATATCCGCTAACTGCCGCTTTGCGACTAACGGCCATTGACTAGCCATGCGCTGTTTAGCAGCCGTCTCATTTAACTGATCACGCTGCATGAGCCGCTGTAATTCAGTAGGTGCGTCAACATAGACCACCATCGTTAAATCAGCGATTTGCTGATAATGGGCTTCAAATAATAAAGGCACATCCAATACGATCAAGCCAGGGGCGCTGCGCTTCAACTCAACTAACTGCCGCGTCATTTCTTGGCGGATCAACGGGCCGGTGATCGCCGTTAATTGGGCTAACTGGCGCCGATCAGCGAAGACGATCGCACCAAGCTTTTTACGATCCAGCGCACCGTCAGCCGTTAAAATAGCCGGCGTAAATAAGGCGGTCAATTGACGTAAGCCGCTAGTGCCCGGTGCTACCACCTGGCGCGCGATCACATCGGCATCGATGATCGGATAACCGTACTCACCGAACCACCGACTGACGGTTGACTTGCCACTGGCGATACCGCCCGTTAAGCCTAACACCAGCGTCATGAAGCACTAACCTGACTGCCGGGTAAAATTTGACAATGCGGGCAAAAATGAGTGCCGCGTTGGGCGACTTTGATTTTCTCGATCGTCACCCCACACCGCTCACAAGGTTCACCTTCACGACCATACACGTGGAGCGACAATTGAAAGCCGCCCGTTGCCCCGTATGCATCAGTATAACTGCGAATAGTGGTGCCCTTAGCCTGAATGGCCTTGGTCAGTTCTAAAATAATATTATCGTGTAGCACTTGGATCTGCGCCGGCGATAATGTGTTAGCTGGTTGTAAGGGATGAATTTCACTCAGCCACAACACTTCATCAGCGTAAATATTGCCGAGACCCGCCACCACATTCTGGTCCAGCAAGGTCGGCTTGATGGCTTTTTTGTGTCGCCGTAAACGCTGCGCAAAATCCGCCACTTGAAAATCAGCGGCCGTGGGCTCTGGCCCTAGCGTCTTTAAGCCGCCAACCTGATTTTCCGTCCCCGTTTTGATCAACGTCATGCGACCAAATTTACGCGTGTCTAAATAACGCAGCGCTGTGCCATCGGTGAAATTAAAAATGACGTGGGTATGCTTGGTTACTTCCTGTGCTTGCGGCGTGACCCGATACTTGCCTTCCATCCGTAAATGAGAGACCAGCGTCAAATCGTCACTGAGCCGAAATAGCAAATATTTACCGCGCCGATCGACTTCTTTAAAAGTTTCACCAACTAGATCATTGGTAAATTTGGCGCTGTCACCGTTAATGATCTTACCCCAACGAACTTCAACGTTGGCAATGGTTTTATTTAAAATTAAACCGCGCAATCCTTGGCGAACGGTTTCAACTTCTGGTAATTCTGGCATTTGTTCACCTAACCTTTTTTAACGTCATACCAAGTTGGTCCACTACCGTAGCCAACCTTCATCGGTACTTCCAACTTAACAGCTGCATCCATCACTTGTGGCACTAATTGTTCCAAAGTGGCAATTTCACTTGCCGGTGCTTCAAAAATGAGTTCATCATGGACCTGCAGTAACATAGTAGCTTGTAAATACTGATCACGCAATGCTTTTTGCATATTCAACATTGCCACCTTGATAATGTCGGCTGCACTACCTTGGATCGGCGTATTCATTGCCGTCCGCTCAGCAAATGAGCGCAAATTAAAGTTCTTCGAATGAATATCTGGTAAATAACGCCGCCGATGGAACAAGGTTTCGACGTAGCCATATTTTTGCGCTGAAGTCACAATATCGGCCATATACTGCTTGACATTAGGATATTCCCGGAAATAATTATCAATGTACGTTTTCGCTTGCTGGCGCGTGATGCCCAAGTTCTGCGATAAGCCGTAGTCACTGATGCCGTAAACGATCCCGAAATTGACCGCTTTAGCTTGGCGACGCATATTCGGCGTCACTTCACTGGCGTCCTTTAAATCAAAGATCCGCATGGCGGTGCTGGCGTGAATATCGGCACCCTCCGTGAAGGCCGCCTGCAAATTAGCATCGTGGGAAATATGCGCCAACACGCGTAATTCGATTTGCGAATAATCAGCCGCAAAAATTTGCCAACCTTCTGTCTTAGGCACAAAAGCTTGCCGAATCTGGCGGCCATCTTCATCGCGGACGGGAATATTTTGCAAATTAGGGTCGATCGATGATAAACGCCCAGTCGCCGTTAATGTCTGTAAATAAGTGGTGTGGATCTTGCCATCATCGGGGTCGATCACTTTTAACAGGCCATCAATGTAGGTGGATTGTAATTTAGTTAAACCGCGATAATCCAAGACATCACTGGCGATCGGCGCAATTTGCTTCAATTGTTCCAACACGCCGACTGCAGTTGAGTAGCCGGTTTTTGTTTTTTTGATCACCGGTAAATTCATCTTTTCAAATAAGATCACACCCAGTTGTTTGGAAGAATTAATGTTGAATTCTTCTTCAGCTTCGGCATAGATTTTTTTGGTCAGTGTTTCGATTCGTTGGGCAAAGTCCTTGCGTAGCACGTTCAAGCGTGCTTGATCCACACGAATACCCGCAATTTCCATTTGCGCTAAAACAATGGCCAGCGGTAGTTCCATTTCCTTAAACAAGCCATCTTGTTCGTTTGCTTCTAATTGCTGATCAAGCTGTGGTTGGAGTTGTTCGATCGCCAATGCTTTTTGCGCCAAATGTTGATACAAAACTTGCGGATCTTCTGGCAACGCCCGTTTGGCCCCTTTACCGTAAACTTCTTCATCGGTGGCAACCTCACGATACTGATGTAACTGGGCAATTTTGCCTAGATCATTGCCACTATCGTTAGGATTCAACAGGTATGAAACTAATAACAGATCGAATTGAATGCCGGCCAACGGAATTTCTAACCGGTTAAGCCCGACATAAGTTCGCTTAGCATCAAAAACTAACTTAGGCTGTTGTGGATCAGCCAAAAAGGCTTTAAATTGTGGCAACTGCAATAGTTTAACGTCGGTGCTGACGTACCATTGCCCCTGTTGCCCGATTACGAAACCAGCAAATGGTGCGGTGTGGTAATTAGTGTCCAACATTTCTAAATAAAAAGCCACTGGACCGGTGAAACCAGCTAATACTGCTGGCACTGACGCGGCAGTCAATTCCTGAAATTCAATTGCGGCGCGGGCCTGTTCCGTTTCCGGATCAGCTAATTTACTCAAAAAAGCATTGAAGTCCATTTCCTGATAAAAATCGCGTAAAGCTGGCACATCAAGACCTTGATAAACCAAATCGGTTAAATCGATCGTTAATGGCGCGTCTTGACGAATCGTAGCCAGATCTTTGCTCAAAAAAGCCTGCTCCCGATCCGCTTCTAAATGTTCCTTCATTTTACTAGGCTTCAACTGATCCAGATTTTCGTAAATACCTTCAACACTATCAAATTGTTTCAACAGCTTGATCGCCGTTTTTTCGCCAACTTTAGTGACCCCTGGATAATTATCCGAAGTATCACCAGCTAAGCCTTTCATATCGATGATCTGTCGCGGTGTGAGTTCGTATTTTTCCGCCACGTGCGCTGGGGTATAAGCTTCTAATTGATTGACCCCTTTAACGGTTACATTGACCGTCACGGATTCAGTTGCCAATTGTGTTAGATCGCGATCGCCGGTCACAATATCAACGGTAAACCCTGCGGCGGCCGCCTTTTGAGCTAAAGTTCCAATAATATCATCGGCTTCAAAGTCAGCTAATTCATAAGCGCAGATACCGTACGCCGCTAACAAATCGCGCAAATACGGAAATTGCTCGGATAATTCGCTCGGGGTTTTATCGCGTTGACCTTTATAATCGCTAAATTTAGCGGTCCGAAAAGTCGTTTTACCGGCATCAAACGCCACTAAAACATGAGTTGGGGTGAACGTTTTTAACACCACATCCAGCATGGTATTAAAAGCATAAATTGCGTTAGTATGCAGGCCGTTGTGGTTAATGAAAGTATTGATCTGTGAATGTAGGGCAAAAAAAGCCCGAAAGGCGACACTATTGCCGTCAATTAATAATAAATGTTTATCGCTGGCCATATTAAGCTCCCTCATAATTAAATTTATGTTTAATCCACTTTATATTCTAACAAAAAACGCCGCCTTTTGCTGTAAGTAAAGTGGCGGAACAAAAAAAGAAGCTTACAGCCGATCAGCTGCAAACTCCTGTCATCGATCAGTTAATCGTTGCTACTACCGCCAATACCAAAAATTCGTAAGAAGAATAAGAATAGGTTAATGAAATCAAGGTAGAGTTGCAACGCACCCATAATTGCCAAACCGTTTAAGTCGCTACGGCCCGCGTTTTGCATGTACATTGCTTTGATTCGTTGGCTATCCCAAGCAGTTAAACCAATAAAGATGATCACACCGATAAAGGAGAAAATGTAATCAACTGCTGGGTTACGTAAAAACATATTGACCACTGTGGCCACTAGCAAACCGATCAACGCCGCAAAGGCCATCTGCCCGATGCCAGCTAAGTTACGCTTGGTCAATGAACCGTACAACGCCATTGCCGCAAACGTACCAGTAGCAGCAACAAAAGCCGTCGTAATATTCGCCACGCTATAGAACGATAACGTCAGCGCCAGCGTCAGGCCATTGACCACCGCAAACGCCATAAACAGCACAAAGGACAAAACACCGCCACGACTGGCACGCACGCTGGTCCCCATAACAAAGGCTAATTCGAGAAAAATCAAGGCGTACAACATGATCGGATTATTGCCGATCGCATTTGCAAATTGAACGCGGTAAACAGTTAGTGCCAAAAACGAAACGATTGCTGAAACGGCTACACCTAAACTCATATAACCGTATACTTTGGTCAAATATTGACCCAGACTAGCTTCGTTGACAATTATATTTCTTGGTTGTTCTTGCATTTTAAACTCCCTTTCTACTTAGCTTAAATCAAACTCGTCATTGATCAGTCGGTGCTTTAGGCGGTGTCACTAAGATCACTGCATCTAAAACACGTTGTTGGCGGACGTTTTCAGCTGCGATCGATAGCGTCACTAATTCACGCGTTCGATCGACCCGAATAACTTTAAAGCTGAAAGTTAGCGTTTCCCCATGTAAAACGGGCTGAATAAAATTGATCGAAATATTGACCACGTTGCTACCGGGACCCGGTAAATGCTTAGAGATCGCACTAGTCATGATCCCAGCCAGTAGCACCTGCGGCACCACCGCGTGTTGATATTCCGTCTGCGCAGCGTAAGCAGTCTGAGTAAACAGCGGATTATTATCATTAGTCAGGCCCAAGTATAAAAAGATGTCGCGTTCTTCGATGGCTTGCGTCACCGTTAAACTGTCACCTTCCTTGATCATCGCTAATGTTTTACCTAATGAATAGTCTGCACTCATCCCGTTTATCACCGTCCTTATTCAATATTCTACCAAATTACCTATAATTGACAACTATTTAGTCGCTCGTGCATGACGCAAAAATAGGCTAAACAGGTTAAATCGGCTAATTATTCTTTAAGCTAGAATCACTTAGCAAGGCTTCGTAGGCTTTTTCATATTTCTGAACATCACCGGCACCCATGAAAACAGCGACCGCATCATGATAGTCCAACAAAGGCGACATATTATTCAATTGCAAGACCGTGCCACCTTTACTGATTTTAGCGCCTAGATCAGCACTAGAAACTTTACCTTCATGCTCCCGCGCCGAACTAAAGATCTCCGTCAGGTAAACCACATCCGCCAAGTTTAAACTTTTGGCAAAATCGTCCATATAGGCGATCGTCCGGGAAAAAGTATGCGGTTGGAAAACAGCAATGATCTGTTTATCTGGATATTTTTGCCGAGCAGCATCCAACGTCGCTTTGATTTCTGATGGATGATGCGCATAGTCATCGATGATCGTCATATCAGCCATTTTACGTTCGGAGAAGCGCCGTTTGACCCCTTGGAAAGTCAACAATTCGCGGGCAACTTCTGCGTGAGGGATTTTTTCCATGTGGCTAACCGCGATCACCGCTAAGCTATTAAGCACGTTATGCTCACCAAATAAATGGATCACGTAATGACCTAAGTTTTCATCGTGATAGTAGACGTCAAATTCTGAACCATTGACGGTTCGCAAAATATGCCGCGCCTGAAAATCATCACGTTCGCTGGTGCCGTAATAGTATACTGGCACGTCTGTTTTCAGCTTACGCAGCTCAGGATCGTCGCCCCAGGCAAAGATCCCCTTCTTAACTTGATTGGCCTCAGTTTGAAAAGCGTCAAAAACATCTTCAATGCCATGATAATAATCGGGATGATCAAAATCAATGTTGGTCATGATCATATAATCTGGTGCTTGGGCCAGAAAATGGCGCCGGTATTCATCAGCTTCGAAAACAAAAAATTGTGAATTCTTGATTCCTTTGCCGGTACCATCGCCAACTAAGAAACTGGTTGGCGCGATACCACCCAGTACATGCGCTAACAAGCCAGTAGTGCTTGTTTTACCATGCGCGCCAGCAACACCGATACTGGTATGACCAGCCAATAATTCGCCGAGCAACTCAGGATAACGCAGCACCTTTAAATTCAATGCTTTAGCAGCTTTGATCTCTGGATGTGTGTCTGGGAAAGAATTACCGGCGACGATCGTTAAGCCAGCGTGAATATTTTCTGCGGCAAACGGCATGATCTGCACGCCAGCCTTTTCCAAATCACGTTGCGTAAATGTATATTGTTCAATGTCAGAGCCTTGAACTTGATAACCTTCGTCATGCAAAATCATGGCTAAAGCGCTCATCCCGGAACCTTTGATCCCGACAAAATGATAAATCGTATTGTTATCCACTACAAAAATCCCCTTTTTCAGCATGCTCGCCATCTGACGACAAACTTTAATTCATTTGTTTACTTTCTTGATATTGGATCAAATCTTCTGGCGTAAAGTAGACGTCACGTGGCTTTGAACCACTTGCTGGCGAAATTAGATTACGCTGTTCTAAGCTGTCGATCAAATTAGCCGCACGATTATAGCCAATTGAAAAGACCCGCTGTAATTTGGAAGTAGAAACCTGAGCTTCATCAGCAATATAAGTTAAAACTTCTGGGAAAATCTCATCTTGATTTTCAGTGGCTTCAACTTTTTCCAGTAAGCCCTCTGGTTCAAATAAGTAATGCGGTGGCAGTTGTTGCTTAACAAAATCAACGATTGGGTCGATCTCACTTTCCGCATAAGTCCCTTGGATCCGAATTGGTTGGCTTTGACCATTACCGAGATAAAGCATGTCGCCACGGCCTAATAGTCGTTCAGCGCCGCCTTGGTCGATGATCGTCCGCGAATCAATTTGACTGGAGACCATAAAGGCCAAGCGCGTCGGAATGTTATTTTTGATCGTTCCGGTGATCACATCCACACTTGGGCGCTGGGTTGCCACTAGCAAATGGATCCCGGCAGCCCGCGCCTTTTGCGTGATACGGACAATGTAGTCCTGCACTTCATTGGACGCTACCATCATTAAATCAGCTAACTCATCAATGATGATCACAATGTACGGCATTTTCAACCCATGATCACCGTGTGCCGCGGCCTTAGTATTAAACTGTTCTAAATTACGAACCCCAGCTGCGGCCATTTTTTGATAACGGTTTTCCATTTCATCAACGGCCCACTTCAATGCCGCAGCGGCCGCTTTAGGATCAGAGATGACCGGCGACAATAGATGCGGCAGCCCATTATACGGTGCGAGCTCGACCGCTTTGGGATCGATCAATAATAACTTGACCTCACTGGGTTTAGCTTTAAATAAAATCGATAACAATAAACTGTTGATGAAGACACTTTTACCAGAACCAGTGGCGCCGGCGATCAAGCCATGGGGCATTTTGCCAACGTTGGTGACCATTGGTTGGCCAAATAAATCAACACCTAATGCCACCGTTAGCGGTGATTTACTTTCCTGGAATTGGGTTGATTCAACCACTTCCGATAACATGACTGGTCGTGATTTCAAATTAGGAATTTCAATCCCCACCGTTGACTTACCAGGAATTGGCGCCTCGATCCGAATATCTTTAGCCGCTAAAGCTAACTTTAGGTCGTCGCTAAGATTAGTGATCTTGCTGACTTTAACGCCACGCGCTAAGCTAACTTCAAACTGCGTCACTGCCGGGCCAATGCTCCAACGACTAACCGTAGCTTGTACGTTAAAAGCTTTTAGCGTTTCATTTAAAACAGTCCGTTGCTGCTCCACCCACGCCTTCATCTCACTACTATTATCCTTCACCGGTTCCGGTAATAGTGAAAATGGGGGTAACTGGTAATGTTGATCATCCAACGGTGCCTGCTCTTTAATCGTTAATTGCGGCTTAGCATCATGGCTATCGCCGACTGTATTCGCGGTTTGATGCAAAGTTGGCGCTGACTGACTAGCCACTGCCACAATCGGCTGTGGTGTCAGTACCGACTCGTTGTTTGGCAGCTTGCTGTCAACTGGCGGTACTGGTTGACTAACTGGTGTGTTGGCAGTAACTGCCGCCACGACCTGCTGCCAGGATGGTGTTGCCGTTGCGTCAGCGACATCTGGATCGGCAACTGCCGCTGCTGCATTAGCTTCTGCCACTGTTTGCTCAGTTTCTGGTACAGTAACTGAGGTCGCTTCTGGCAACTCACTATCCGTCATTGTCGCTTTGTCGGCGTCAACCGTTGTGTCGCCACTATCCGCAGCTGCTTGACTGGCTGCCGTCAAATCTGCTTCACTTTGTGGTTCTAACTCGGCCGCTACCGCAGTTTCAGTGGTAGTCGTACTTGCTGCCGGCTCGCTAACCGGTGTCGGCACAGCTGATTCAGCAACTGCAACTACGTCAGTTTCAGCGGTCGCAACTGGATTTACGTGCTGCGCTGCGCTAGTCACTGGTTCATCAAGCTGGGCGCTTGGCGTTGCCGTTGCGTCAGCCATTGATTCAGACTCAGCCGCAACCGTGGCTGTAGCCGGTGCTGTACTTTCAGTTTCAGCACTGTCCGGCGCAATCGTTTCAGTTTCTGCGTCATCATTAGCAGTTGCCGGTAGAAAAGTTGGCACAATGTCAGCGGTCGGCGTAACTGCTATTGCAGGTTCGCTATCAAACAATAGGTAACTTGTTGCGGATTTATTCAACGCCTGCACATAACGGTTCAAACGGATCTGTTCATCCGTTGTTTGCTGCCGTTGGCGTGATTGCGGAATATATTTAGGTGTAAAGCGGTGATTACTGGTGACAATTGGTTGACTTGTTGGTTGTGGCGTCCGTTTCACTGGTGTCGCAACTGCGGCCGCAGCAGTTGGTGTTGCAACGTGCTGGTGCCGTTGCGGTTGTTTAGCTGCACTTAACGTTGGCTGACGCCGCAAAAAAACAGGTCCATCGTAATGATCCACACAATTACCCCCTTCTAATTTAATGATCGTAACTTATTGATGCTCAAATTGAAGCTTTATCTGCGTTTTGCGCGGCAACTACTGCGGCAGCTTGATCGAAATCAAACGGTGTCCCGGCAGGAATATCCGCTGGCATGACTAAAATACCATGCTGCTTAGGTGCGTTTGGCAAAGCTAGCTCGCGTGCGGCACTGATCATGCCATCGCTGGTTACGCCGCGCAAGGCACCAGGCCAAATAATCTGACCATTAGGCATCATTGCGCCAATTTTAGCGACGACTACTTTTTGGCCTTGAGCCACATTGGGCGCACCACAAACAATTTGTAAAGTTTGCTCATGATCTACTTCGACCTGCGTCACTTGTAAATGATCAGAATCGGGATGCGCCTCCGCAGACTTAACGTAGCCGATCACGAATTTAGGACTAAGGTCTGCCGCTAATTCAGCGGTAAACCCAACTTGAGTCAGCAATTGGTTTAAACGTTCAACTTGCGTTTCAGTTAAGAAAACTTGACCGTTGCCAGTCAATTCAGGCAAATACTGACTAACGTGGAAAATATTGAAGCCCAACGGTTGTGCGGTGACCGTATCATAAATACGAACCACATCGCCGGCTTGCTCCGTTGCCTGTGGATTAGCGGTGTCTGGAGCGACCAATAAAATTAAGGTATCAGCAAATGCTGCTGCGTTCAAACTTGAAATTAACATGATTCTTCCTCTCTACTTCACAATTAAGGTAGGTTATTAGCCAACTACGCTAATAACCACGATGTTACGGGCGATATCCATTCTTGTGGCAAAGCCCTTGCCGCAAGAAACATGGTTCTACTTCACAATTAAGGTAGGTTATTAGCCAACTACGCTAATAACCACGATGTTACGGGCGATATCCATTCTTGTGGCAAAGCTTAAGGAGCGTAGTTGTAAAGTCCACAACTGCGTTTCCTCAACTCAAATCGTTTCGGTCACCGCAAGAAACATGGTTCTACTTCACAATTAAGCTGGGTTATCAGCTAACTACACTCATAACCACGGTGTTACTTCGTCATTCATAAAATAATGATCAAAATTTTTTATTTTTTCTATTTACATTAATTATCATATCAACACTCACGGGAGTCATGAACTAGCGGCGTCGATTCAATCGGCGCTTTTGATCACTAACACATCGCCGGTGGCTTCGCGAACGATCGTTTCAGCAAACGAGCCTAACATAAATCGATCAATGGCAGATTGTCCTGACTGACCCACGATGATCAAATCGGCAGTTTGTTCGTGTAGCAAGGTTCGTGCCGTGCCAGTTAAAAGCGTCGTTGTCACATTTTTAACGCCAGCAGTTAATGCTTGTTGCCGTGCTGCCGCTAACTTTGCGGTAAAATCTGCTTGCTCTTTTTGGTGAGCAGCGGCGACTAACTCGGTAGTGTTGCCGATCTGTGGTGAATACTCGATCACGTGAACTAGGCGTAGTTCGGCCTGCTCATGTTGCGCTAATGTGATCGCCTTTTTTAAAGCCGCAGCGGCGGGCCGACTATCGTCAATGCCAACTAAAATCACTTGATATTGTTGCACCACATTCATCTCCAGCCTATACTTTGAATAAATCGAAAATCAACGGAGGTTATTTACCTTGAATAAAACGACTCGTCAGTTAGCAAGTGGTAGCTTATTATTGATCAGTGGCTTGTTGCTAAGCCGCCGTCTATGGCGTAATTATCGCGGCGCACAGCCGGACAAACTACTGCAGCAACTTAAACAGAAATTACAACAGCAGGCTCCGATCAGTGGCACTTGGATCGAGCTCACGCCCTTACACTACCATAACCGCTTGGCCTATCGCGGCGGTGTCACCCAACAATTAACCGACCACCGCCGTGAATATCGTTTCATTATCGCCGCTAACGGCCAGCTGTTAGCTGGTCATTGGCAACCGCTCAATGATTAAGTTACTCAAAATGAGCACTGATCAAATAAATTGGGTGGCCCATTTGACTGAAACGTTGTTCATATTCAGTTTCAATGTTTTCCGGTGCTTCATCAGCGTGCAAGTCCAACGATAAATCGTCAAATTGCATCCCAAATTGGTTAAAACTGATCAGTGAATACTCAAATAAGCCACGGTTATCCGTTTTAAATTGCAGACTCCCCTGCGGCTGTAAAATAGCTTGATACATTTTTAAAAATAATTGGTGCGTTAGGCGACGCTTCGCATGGCGGGTTTTCGGCCATGGATCAGAAAAATTCAAGTAGATCTGCGCCACTTCATCGTCGGCAAAAAAGTCGGTTAGCTCACCGCCATCAGCTTGGATCAAATACAGATTAGGCAGCTGCGCCGTCAATTGTTTTTCTAAAATCATGATCGCAACTGATTGTTGAATTTCAATGCCAATAAAATTCCGTTCCGGATTGGCTTTGGCCATTTCAACAATAAATCGGCCCTTGCCAGAACCAACTTCGATACTGAGCGGTTGATTTTGGGTAAATTTGCTTTGCCATTGGCCTTTAAATTCAGCTGGAGTTGTCGTGATGTATTGGGGATTAGCTGCAATTTCGCCTGCAGCCCGGGGCTTGTTCCGTAAACGCATGGTCGACCTCATTTTCTATTATCTGTTTTTAATCGCTGTAGCCACTACGCTAGTGGTGACAGTTTTTTATATTTTTCATAAAAAAGGGCTGGAAGGTAACCTGGTTACCGCTCCGGCCCTATCTATTACCGTTATTGTCCTGAACGCGCGCTGAATAACTCACGCAATTGGAGTAGCGCCTGATTCATTTCATGGTACCGCTGTTCGCTGTAGAAACGCTTCACGACCAGTAATAAGTTTAAAAAGCCATACCACTCGATGCGGGCAATAATGCCGTGATCGCTATTAACACCGTAATCACCTAGCCAGCGTGTCCATTGCGTCCGCGGTACATACTGGCATAAGACCGTGCTTAGATCAAAGGCCGCATCGGCAAACATTGCGTCGTCCCAGTCAACGATATACAACCGTTGCTGTTCGGATAACAACCAATTTTTGTGATTCAAATCCCCATGGCAGACTTCCAGTTGTTCTGGATCAAATACTGGTTTGTTCTGGATCAGATAAGTCAGCACCTGCTGCAATAGCGGATGACTGCGTAGATCCGAGGATAGATTTAAATAATATTGTTGTAAAAAGTGATCCGACGTCACGGTTAGCCCGCCGACGCGCTGAAGCATTTTCTTCAGTAACTTGGAATGATGGACCCGCGCCAGCAACTTGGCTACCGCGGTGTCACCCATTTCGTTGCGGGTCAGGGTTCGCCCATTCAACCATTCTTGGGCGGTCAGCACATCGCCACTGGAAATTCGTTTTGTCCAAATTAGACGTGGTGAAATGCCTTCCATCGACAATGCCGCTAAAAACGGGGATGTATTGCGTTTGAGGAAAATTTTCTCCTGCGCCCGCATCCCTACGAAGGCGGCTCCGGTACTACCGCCTGCTGGTTGGATCTGCCAACCAGCATCTAAATCAAAATCCATCGCCACACCCCCTTTTTAGAACATTGTTACGACTAGTTCAAGCGTAAAATCAACTAGCGCCGTATCAATAACTTCACTCACTATTTTACTGGTCAATAAAACTAACGTCAAGCGCCTGAGCACCTTATTTTTCTGGTTGCAAACGTCGTGGAAAATAAACGCGTGTTAGCAGTAAAACCACGACTAATTCAATCACTACAAAAATCAACCAATGACTCAGACTGCTACTGACTAACATAACTAGCGCGAAGATCACCGCCTGGATCATTAGCAGCCCTTGAACCAAATGTTGAAAGGATTGTATTTTGTTGGTCAGCGGCACCGGATATAAATGAACTAATAAGTTTTCGTTAAAGATCTGGTAAAACGGTAATAGCTGAAAACCGACTAAATAGATGAAAATCGCGCCGAGCAGTGTCGCGATCCACCACAGCGGAATAAACCAGAGGATCACCGCGCCGATCACCAATAATCGTAAGTAGAGCCCTAAGTATTCGGTGCCCCGTAAAAATTCATGTAAATAGAGATAGCCAAAGGTACGCTGATGATTGCCTTTAAATAATCGTAGCACTGGATCCAAATAGACGCGACGATGCACTTTACCACTTAGTTGCGGCACATCGGTAAATAAATTGATCAGCCGGTAAAGCTGCAGCATCCGTGAGTTTTCATTTTTGACTGCGGTCCGCCATTGTAACACGGCACTCGCCAAAAAGCGTGGTAAATATAGGCGCAAACCAAATTCGGCCACAACTGCCAAGCCGATTCCTACCAACGGACTGATCCATAAACTAGCTGCGATCACAATTGCTGCAACCAAATAAAATAATACGCGCCATTGCCGGATACGCTGCGGCTGATCATCATAGTTAGCCACTAACTGCAGCCAAAGTTGGCCATCCTTTAATGCCACCAAAACCACAAACAAGCCGAGGCTGCTACTTGGCGCTAAATTGGTCGCCACCACTTGAAATGGCAATAGTGCGCCAAGCATAATCACAAAAAAGAGACTCGGTAACCATAAACTATAGCGCCGCGCTGCCAGCAAGTACGTCAATAACGCGCGCTCCTTAGGTAGCAAAAATAAAGTATCCGCATCTTGCAATAAAGTGGCCAGACGCCCCACGCTGAGCAGCGCCACAAATAAAATCAGTAATCCTGGCTTGGCCCACCATAACGGCGCGTGGATCGTGTCCAGCAGATTAGAATAACTGTAGGCCACGGCGCCCACAAAGATAAAAATTGCGATCATGAAAAATTCAGTGAAAACGTAGCGTGAATATTTTAGCATTTGCTTATGATGTTGCCGTAATCGTTGCTGCCATAACTGTTTCATTGGGCTACCTCGTCGATCATTTTGAAGTAAATATCATCCAAGTTAGCGTCAGTCATGCCAAATTGTTGTTTCAACTCAGGTAACGTGCCCTGTGCACGAATCTCTCCACCACTGAGCAAAATAAAACGATCAGCATATTGTTGTGCCGTCGCCAAAACATGGGTCGACATCAAAACGGCTGCCCCCCGTGCTTTTTGCTGTTCAATGATCGTCAGTAGATCACGGATCGCCAATGGATCCAGCCCGGTAAAAGGTTCATCGATAATGTACAGATCAGCCGGCACAATAAAAGCGCAAACGATCATGACTTTTTGTTGCATCCCTTTTGAAAAGTTAGCTGGAAACCAGTCCAGACGCTTGTTCAAACGGAAGCGGGTCAATAGATCACCCGCTTGTTGCCACGCTTTTTCACTATCTAGGTCATACGCCATAATCGTGAGTTCAATATGCTCGCGTAAAGTTAACGCCGGGTATAATACTGGCGTTTCTGGAACAAACGTCATTGATTTACGGTAAGTTTCGGGTTCACCGGCCAAAGTGACGCCATTTAATTTAATCGTGCCTTTTTGCGGCGTTAAAATGCCGATGATATTCTTGATCGTTGTTGATTTACCAGCGCCGTTCAAGCCGATCAAGCCGACAACGGTTTGTTCTGGGATCGTAAAGTTTAAGTCTTTTAAAACGGGAACATGCGAGTAGCCCCCGGTTAAATGTTCAACTTCTAAGCTCATAAATAGCAGTACTCCTTTTGTGATCAGTCATTTATTTTAATTAGTGCACGTTTTCACTGCGATTCCGTAGCAATATAAAACCGCGTTAAGTAGCATTATTTTACATTTAATTATAGCATAAACCGCTACCGGTATTAGTTCAATTTATGCGCTTAATATGGTAGCATGAATGTAATTAAAGAAAGAAGGCTTCCGCTTATGGCTTATGATGCAGACTGTATTTTTTGTAAAATTATTCGTAATGAAATTCCCAATACCGTCGTTTACGAAGACGATGTGGTTAAAGCGTTCCTCGATATTACCCAAGTGACGCCTGGCCATACTTTAGTCGTGCCGAAAACGCACGTGGCCGATATTTTTGGGTATGACGCTGATCTAGCTGCTGCCGTATTTAGCCGCATCCCTAAAATTGCCCAGGCAATCAAGGCTAGTGATCCGGCTATTATTGGCATGAACATCGTCAATAATAATGGTAAGGTCGCCTATCAATCTGTTCTCCACTCACATTTTCATTTGATCCCCCGCTACCAGCCAACTGAAGGCTTCGCCATGACCTTCACTGACAATAGCGCTGACTATACCCCTGAACAATTACAGCAAGTCGCCGCAAAAATCAGCGCCCAATTTAGCGCAGAATAATCATCGCACCTTAATACTGAACAGGAGCCTGTCCGTCTTGCTGGTCTACGGCCTAGTCGGAAGGACATCCGTCGCGAAAATAAAGATTTTGGTTACAAAATCGCACCTTGATATTGAACAGAAGCCTGTCCGTCTTGCCGGTCTACGGCTTAGCCGGAAGGACATCCGTCGTGAAAATAAAGATTTTGGTTACAAAATCTAAACTTAATCATTGAACAGGAGGAATCTTTTAATGAAATTTAGTACTGGCTTATTGGTCGGCGCTACGGTTGGCAGTCTCTATGCCCTTTTCACTGCTAAACGAAGTGGCCGCGACACGCAACAACAAATCAAGCAATATGTCGATGGCGTCACTGATGGTGCGCTGGCGGTCAATGATAGCTTGGCAAAGCTGCGTCAGGCAGCCCAAGTTCTAGCTAAGGAAGGCAGCGGTAACGCCGCCGCTACAGTTGAAGAATTGCAGCAGCTATTTGCTGATTTTAATTTTCAAACTGAATCACGGATCAAACGGGCCAAAGATGCCGGTGAGCAATTGCAACAAGATTTAGGTACTGTGTTACCTAATGAACCGAAAAATTAAATTTAGTGACATCATTTAGCGTGCTGAATCAGCGTTCGTGGGTACTTTCTATCGTATAATGAGACTATCCTGTGACAACAAATTGGATTTATTGAAGTTTTCATGAAGAAATCAATAGAGATTTCAAATCTAGCAATAGTTATGGTATATTAGGGCTTGTGAGTTTCAGAAAAATATTTTATAAGGATGTGCTATGCATGCGGAAAAAATGGCTATTGTCCATTGTGGGCGTTTTATTAGCCGTTACTCTAGCAGGTTGTGGTAACAAAACTGTTGCGACAACTTCTGGTGGTAATGTGACCGAGGATGATTACTACAATGAAATGAAAACTTCATCCAGCGGTAAACAAGTTTTACAGCAATTGATTTTGAATAAAGTATTGGAAAAAGAATACGGTGACAAAGTCTCTAAGGCTAAGGTTACCAAACAATATAATTCTTATAAGAGCCAATATGGTTCATCATTTAGTTCTGTCTTATCACAAAACGATATGACTGCTTCTAGCTTCAAACAGAATCTGCGTTCAAACTTATTGCTGGAACAAGCAGTTAAGGATAACGTTAAGATCACCGACGCACAATTGAAGAAGCAATGGAAGTCTTACCAACCTAAAGTAACCGTTCAACATATTTTGGTTGCTAAACAAGACACTGCTGACACGATCATTGCCGAATTGAAGAAGGATAACTCTGCTGCTAACTTCAAGAAGTTGGCTAAGAAGTATTCAACTGATACTAGTACTAAGTCTGATGCTGGTAAGTTACCTGCCTTTGATTCAACGGATACTAGCTTGGATTCTACATTCAAGAAAGCCGCATTCAAACTTAAGACTGATGAATATACAACAACACCAGTTAAAACACAATACGGCTACCATGTTATCCGCATGATCAAGAACCCTGGTAAGGGCTCAATGAAGTCGCATGAAGCAACGTTGAAGAGTCAAATCTACACCGCTGACATGCAAGACAGCACTGTTCTTCACAACGTGATCGTTAAGGTCTTGAAGAAGGGTAACGTTCAAATCAAGGATGACGATTTGAAAGATGTCTTATCTGGCTACACGAAGGCAACTAAAGCTAGCTCATCTAGCGCAAGTACAACTTCAAGCAGTGCCACTTCAAGCGAATCAAGTTCTAGTGAATCTAGCTCTTCAGAATCAGCTTCAAGTGTTTCAAGCTCTAGCGAATCAAGCGCTGCAACTGCATCATCCTCTAGTGCTGCTGAATAAGCACCTAGTCCAAAACGACCAGAACAAATTGTTCTGGTCGTTTTTTTGTCTCCTGCGTTTATTGAAATCAGTTTCTGTACTGAATTATCAACTAGTCACCCACTTTCGTTAACCAAAAATTAATTAGATTTTAATTTAGTTCTTTAATCATTCTCTAATTTAGTTTAGACTAGAGATTAATTATTTATTATCGTTAGGAAGTGAGCGTTTGGGTTCAGAATTAACGTTTCGTAGTGGTTTGCACGACGTCGTACCAACAACTTTCGGCTATATTGGTGTCGGTTTAGCCTTTGGCGTGGTCAGTCGTACCAGTCACCTATCATTATGGACAGTCTTATTAATGTCACTAGTCGTCTATGCTGGCTCAGCACAATTTATTATTACCAGCATGCTACTAGCTGGCAGTCCGATCTCAGCAATTATTTTTTCAGCCTTTTTAGTCAACTCGCGCATGATTTTAATGAGTACCTCGATGGCACAATATTTCAAAAAATACTCATTAGCAACCAATATTGGTATCGGCTCGCTACTGACCGATGAAACTTTTGCCTTAGGCATGAACAAGCTTAATGACACCGGCCGCCGGCTGACGCCAGTTTGGTTTCACACCGCAAACGTAGTCGCCTATTTAGTTTGGGCGGCAGCAACG
Organism: Loigolactobacillus zhaoyuanensis; assembly: GCF_003946385.1. Taxonomy (GTDB): domain Bacteria; phylum Bacillota; class Bacilli; order Lactobacillales; family Lactobacillaceae; genus Loigolactobacillus; species Loigolactobacillus zhaoyuanensis. Next base: position 30,063 of record NZ_RHOE01000001.1, on the reverse strand, counting down.
GTTGCCGGTGCGCTAATTGGTAATTTGATCACTGATCCCAAAGTCTTCGGTTTAGATTTTGCGTTAGTTGCCATGTTTTTAGGCTTACTTTATCTGCAAATGATCAGTGATCGCAGTAAAAAATTAAGTTTACAACTATTAGTGATCGCCTTTGTGGCCTTGGCGGTTTACGTACTCTTAATTTTTGTATCGGCTAATTTTGCTTTGCTGGGCGGGACAATTTTGGGCTGCTTATTCGGGATGGAGGTGCGCAAATGGCATTAACTGGTTACGTTTTCTGGACGATCATTGGCTGCGGTCTCGTCACTTGGCTATCCCGGGTGCTACCCTTTATTTTGGTGAAACAATTTGAATTACCGCGCTGGCTGATCGAGTTTCTCTCCTTCGTGCCAGTGGCGATCATGACTGCGTTAGTGGTGGAAAATTTATTTGTTGCTCACCCTGGCCACTTACCCAGTCTGAATATTGGCAACGCACTGGCCACACTACCTGCGCTGATCACGGCGATCATCACTAAAAGCTTATTAGCCATTGTGGTCGTCGGTATCGCGGCGATGGCATTTATTCGGGCAATGGGCTGGGCTTAAAAGTGATTTAGGTTGTTAAAAAAGCAGTGTTATTAAAAACGCGCGACATTATCGTTTAAACTAAAATATTCAGCAATAAAAATGAGACTGCAACATAATTTTACTAGCACCTTCTGAAGTTTAGTTGTCATACTACCACATAAGCAGATTTAGTTTGGTGCCATTCCGGCGCTGGCGTATGGAACGCGTGGCGCGTTGGTAAGCTAATTTTCTTTCCAATTAAGCCCAATCGGAAAAGAAAATGGATCTTACCAATCGCGCATGGTACTAGGCGACCACAATTCGGTCACCAAGTACCATCGACACAGCTGATACGCCAGCGCCTCCATTTCACCTTGGCAATATTAGATCACTATTTCATGAATCGAATCAACCGTTTTAGTTAGCTCAATTAGGATTAACCGACAGTTGTTTGTGATTCGCAGTTTTAAAGTAAGTTATATGCACATAAAAACACCGATAAAACAGTTTTCTGACTGTTTTATCGGTGTTTTGCTTTCTAATTACCACTAAACTTGCTACTTAAACGATCACATAATTGAACATTCAATTATTACCTAATGGAATGGAGTCGCATCGCGCATTCTTAATAGCTGAATTAATAGGTATCAGAAACTAGCTCTACGTACAGCCAAACTTAAGAATGCGCCGTTTTACTTATGTCACTGCTTTTTATTCACCTTTGGGTTGGTAAAAATTACGATTGTTCATGCCGAAAACACGCTCGGAAAAGCTTCCTGGTTCGGTATGGCGCAATGTTGTCGTCATCATTTGCATCGAGGCATCGAGGTTGTCTAATTGATGCAACACCTCAGCTTCGATCACTTCTGGCTCTACTGGTGAACCGTACTCGCGCAAACCGTGATGAGCCAAAATTACGTGCCGCAATAGCAGCATATCTTCGCTAGCGGCATCGATTTTCAAAGCAACGCAAGCGCGAACGATTTCTTCATCAACGATCACAATGTGGCCCAATAAATTACCGGCGACTGTGTACTGCGTCGCCACGGGTCCTGTCAGCTCAATGGTTTTACCTAGATCGTGTAAAATTACGCCAGCATACAACAGCGGGCGTTTGATTTCTGGATATTCGTCACACATCGCCTTAGCTAAATGCAACATGGTGATCGTGTGAAAAGCCAAGCCGCCTTTGAAAGCATGGTGGTTAGTTTTTGCTGCGGGATATTCGAGAAATTCTTCTTGGTGACGTTGCATTACCCAGCGGACCACACGATTCCAATTTGCGTTGGTGATCTCAAAAATCGTTTGGTTGAGTTCATCGCGTAAGGCACTGGCACTGACTGGCGCTTTAGGCAAATAATCAGCCACCTGCTCATTTTCATCTGGTGTGGCTAAGCGTAATTTTTGAATCTTCACTTGTGGTTTACCCTGATATAATTCACGCTTACCGTTTAAAAAGACAATTTCGCCAGCCTGATAAAGCTCGATCTCAGCATCACTAGCATCCCAGAATTTCCCCGTTAACGTGCCGGAAGTATCTTGAAAAGTAAAGGCAATAAACTTTTTGCCGTTTTTAGCCACACGAACATCCGCGGACTTAACTAAAACAAATAAAGCAATTTCGTCATTATTTTGATAATCATATAACTGTTTATCGGCCACAGCAAAGGCCTCCTTTTTTTTAGAGAGTGGTTGGAAAAGCGCTCATATTTCGAGCATTAGCCTAGTTCGACGAATTAGCTGCGTCAGCAGATGATTGGGCGAACGTAGCTAAGCGGAAAAATATGCTTTTCCAACCACGTTTACGCTACCTCGTCTTTCATTCCTGCAGTTGTGTCACTTGGCCCACAATCGGTTGCACTGAGCGTGCGGTAAAATAAATCACCTGATTAGTCCGGCTCAGTTCAGTCAGCAAAGTTAACACTTGTTGCTGCCGCTGCGCATCAAAATTAACGAAACTGTCGTCGATCAGCAATGGTACCTGTTGCACATCACTGATCGTTTGGGCAAAAGCCAAGCGTAGCGCTACATACAACTGTTCAGCGGTCCCCTGCGATAATTCACCAACGGCAAATTGCTGCTGGTCACGCCGGATGACTGTGATTTGAGTTGCCATCACGTTTATTTTAACATATCGCTGCTGGGTTAAAATGGCAAAATAATTTTGTGCGGCGGTCAACATTTGCGGCAAACGTTGTTGCGAAGCTTGGCTAAGCGTTTCTTCGATCCATTGGGCAGCTAGTTGGTAGCTCAACCAACGCTGGGTCAGCGCACTGATCTCGGCTTCTTGCTGCGCGACTTGCTGGCGTAAAACGCGGTAACTACCGTCGCTGGCTAGCTGCGCCAATTGTGTTTGTAACGTGGTCAACTGCCGCTGTGCCGCATCCAGCTGCTTTTGCTGCTGTTGTAGCTCATTTTTCCGAGTCGTTAGCTCAGTTTGCACCACGGTCAAATCGCTGTACTGCTGTAATTGCGGCAATAACTCATTAATTTGGTTGGCTAAAACTTGCTGGCGCTGAATTAATTGCTGTTGCGCTTCGTCAGCTTGCTGGCGCTGGTTAAGTTCATGTTCACTGACCAAATGCTGACTGGCCAACAATTCGTGTAACGCCTGATCTAGCGCTGCTATTTCCTGCTGTACCCGCGTGGTTTGCTGCTGATAATAAGCATAGTTTTGATCACTATCACGCAACGTTGCCAATTGTTGCCGCTGTTTTGTAACAAAGGTGGTCACTTGCTGGATCGCCGCTGTAGGTTCCACTGCAGCTAACGGCAACCACTCGCGAGCAAAATCAAAGCCAGTTAGCCACTGCTGCACTTGATAAGTGGCTTCACTTTGACGTTCAGTTAATTGATCAAGCTGTTGTTGGCAAGCCAACAATCGTTGTAGATCATGCTGATGATTTAAAATCACATCATCGCTCAGCGCCGTATAAGCGTAACGCGCTTTTAACGAGTCCCACGCCGCCGTGTACGCCGCCAAGTTAGCTTTACTAGTGGTCATCGCCTGATCCAAAGCCGCCAATTGCGCTTGCTGCTGATCCAGCTTAGCTAACGCCTGTTGCCACTGTGATTGCGTCGCTGTATTAGTTGGCGCTGGTTGGCGATTACGATAAAATTGCCAGCCGGCACCAACGATACCGCTCACCGCAACAATTTTAGCCCAACCTGGCAATAACAAACCGATCACCACCACCAAACCCCAGATCAAATAACTTTGTTGCTTAATATGGCGTTGACTGCGATTTTGTGGCTGTTGCAACTGGGTCTCTAATTCAGCAACTTGTTGCTCGGTCAATCGCTGTTGTTCAAGTTGCTGTGCCTGGGTTTGTTGTTGTTCTTCAAGTTGTTGCTGTAGCTTTTGACGCTGCTGCTGATTATTGCGGGCTTGGGTCAAATCAAGCTCACTTAACGGTACAACCGTGGCTGTAACACCTAGATCCGTCTGCAGCTGCTGACTTTCTTGCTGTAAGTCGTGTTGTTGCTGCTGTAATTGCGCGCTAACTTGCACCGCCGTCTGGATATCCGCCACCTGGTCTAATTGCGTGTCAAATTCAGCTTGGTGTTGCTGATAAAATAAAAAGGCCGGCGCCAACTGCTGCTCACCAGTTGCCGCATTTAATTTAGCGGCTAACTGTTGTAATTCAGCATGACGACTGCTGCGTTTCTGCTGTAACGCTTGATAGTCAGTATAAACTTGTGGCGCCAAACTAGCCGGTTGCTGGGCTAATTGTTGTTTAACTTTCCGCCAAGCTTGGTAATTTGGCCATGCCGTTTGTAGCTGGGTCAATCTGTTAACTGCCGTCCGCGCGGTGGTCAATTGTTGCCCTAAAGTCTGTACCACAGCCTGCTGCCGCGTTACTTTTTCTTGCTGCGCCATATAGGTCGGTAAAGTCGCCTGGGCACTGGCTAGTTTGGCGTTAAGGTCTGCCAATTGACTTAGCGCTTGATTCAACGGCCACACTCGCCCACGTGGTTTGTACAGCCGCGCAGCTTCACGGCGATACTTTTGAGCTAAACTGAGCCATTGCTGACTGCCAGCAGCGCCCACCGTCAATAAATGACGGCTGAGATCCGCCTTTTGTAGCTGAAAAATTGCCATTAGATCTTGTTGGTTAAACCGGAAAATTTGCCGAAACAACGGTCCATCGATCGGTGCTAATAATTGTTGCAAAAAAGCTTCATCATGCTGACTGCCATCGGCTGTGGTCACCGTTACTTCGCCACCAGCACGGCCGGCCACACGTTTGACTACGTAGCGTTGATCGGCTTGAACAAACGTTAACTGACCACCGTAACTGTGGCCATTTTTAGGAATATACTGCGCATAAGGCTTCTTTTTGGTGGCAAAGCCAAATAAAACACCGTCAATAAAGGCACTGAGCGTTGATTTACCGGCTTCATTGGCCCCCTGAAAAACTTGTAAACGCGGATCAAAACTGAATTTTTGATCATACCATTTACCGAAGCCAAAAATTTCGACTGCTTCAATCCGCATCATCGTCACCTGCCAATGCTTTATTTTCCCGCAATAAATTTAAGACTTGCGCTTGCAGCGTTGCTGGTAGATCAGCTTGGCGCAGTTCAGTAGCTAAAAATTCAGGCTGACTCAGCGGCTGCGCGACTTGGCCAATATTTGCTGTTGTAAAAATTTGCTGTGCGCTGGCCTGCCAGTAGGTTTGATCAAGCTGGTTAAAATTAGGTGTCGCCGTCACTTGAGCAGTCAAGGCGTAGATCCAGCGCCATGGCTGCGTTAGCGGCTGTTTTTGCAAGTAACTAAGTAATTCGCCGCTTTCGATTCGCTGTAACAAGGTGGGGCTTAGCTGCTCTGCATCGGTTAAAACAACCTGCAATAGCAAGGCTTGCGGCTGCTTTAATTTAGCCAGCGCCTGCTCGATCGTATTAATGATCGTGGTCAAACGCACCGCGCCAGCCACCGACACCGAACAAGTTAGCCATTCGATGGTCGCCACTGGCCGAAACTCCGGCAATAACCGCTGCCCCTGTTGGCTAACTAAATAATAACCCCGCGGCCCTGCTTCATTCGGGTTGCGGCCTTGCGGATTGCCGGCGTAGACGATCGGCGGCTGCGACTGCAAAATTTGCTGCTGATGAATATGGCCCAGCGCCCAATAATCATAGTGCTTCTGATTTAATTCAGCCAAACTAAACGGGGCGTATACAGCATGCGCGCTGGCAACGCCACTTTGACTGCCATGTAGCAGCCCAATTTGAAAATCAGCGGTGGTTTTCACCGGAAATTGCGGGGTCATATCAGTTTCCACCCAGCGCTGTGCATAGCTAAAACCGCTTAACGCCACCTTTTGTCCATCCTTGGTGGTTAAGTTAAAGGTAGCGCCATTGCTGGGGAAAACGTGGGCGTTGTCCGGCAATGGTAACTCAGCAGCACTGTCCGCCACATAATCATGATTGCCGTAACTTAAATAAACTGGGATTGCTGCTGTTGCTAACCGTTGGAGTTGTTTTTGTAAAAACAGTTGGGCTTGAATGCTGCGTTCAACGTGATCATATAAATCTCCGACTAAGCAAACAAAGTCCACCTGTTCGGCAATAGCAGCGTCAACGATTTTAGCGAAGGCGGTAAAAGTTGCCTCATAGATCTGCTGCCACAACGCAGCCGGCGCCGTCCGTAAGCCGAGAAATGGCGTATCTAAATGCAGATCAGCAGCATGAATAAATTTCATCGGCGTACTTCCTTTCTGAATTGTCACCACTAAAAAAAGCCCGCCAGCGAGTCGTCTAGTCGGCATATTGCCCGACCATTCGTCTCGCGCGACCGACCTTCATTGCGCTAATTAAAGCTGTTCTAAATGGTTACACTAGCCGCTGTTAGACTTAGTGTAACTTCTAGTTTGCGTATAATTCTTGGACTGGTTTGGTGATGATTTGGTTTAAATCATCCATAATTTGGCTCATAGCCTTTTCTTTTTCCATCAAGGCTTGGACTTCGTCGAACTTGCCAACTTTATCCGCTAATTCATGGGCCTTATTAATTTCTGCATCCGTTAATTCTTGACCTTGCATTTGTTTTTGTTGTAACTCAATATTAACTTTTTGAAATTGCTTAAACATGTCATAAGCGGTTTTATTTTGCTTCATCGCATCGTACGTCGCCTGTAGGGCAACAAATTCATCGATTTGCCGTAATTCGCCTTCTAATTTGTTTGCTGTATCGTACACATTGACTGCCATGTTGTGCCTCCGTTAATTTAAATTATGCCTAGGCATTATAGAACTTAGTATAGCATGTTTTTAACCGTTTTCCTAGTTAAAAACGAACGTTTGTACGCTTGATCATTGGCCAAAAAGCCCTTTGACTGAATCGACCCAACTTTTGGCGTTGCCAGCGGCAGAATCTAAGTTGGCTTTGGCTTTAGCCGCACCATTTTTCACTTGATCCCAAACGTTCGCCGAATTAGTGGTTTGTTCAGCGCTAGCACGCGTTTTCGCATCTTTAGTGCTGAATTTAGTGCCATCTGTGTTCGGCAAAATATTTTCCATTTCTGACTTCCATACTTTGGCGACGCCTTCTTCACTAATACCTTGAAGAAAATGGCTGCTGTCGGTGCTATCGTAGCCGATCCAAGTGGCGACCACCACGTCTGGCGTATAGCCGACTACCCACTGATCTTTGGTGCCAAAACCGTAACTATCTGGCACCTCGGTACTGCCGGTTTTCCCAGCCACATCATAGCCGCTCGGTTTCGCCGACGTGCCTGTGCCATAATCAAAGACGCCCAGCATCATGCTGTTCATTTCTTTGGCTGTTTTCGCCGACATCACGCGTTTTGTTTTCGTTTCCGTATTATCGACGATCACATTACCACTAGCATCAACGATTTTAGTGATAAAGTGGCTGGTTGGCCGCTGACCTTGATTAGCAAAGGTGGCGTAGGCCCCAGCCATTTGGTACGGTGACACGCCAATGTTCAAGCCACCTAAAGCCATTGCCAAATTTTGATCACTTTTCGGTAACGTAATACCAAAATCTTTGACCGCGGCGACCCCTTTTTGGACACCAATTTGGTCTAACAGCCAAACTGCGGGCACGTTTAAACTTTGGGCTAATGCACTATACATCGGGACTTTACCCTGGTAATTATCACCGTAATCGGTTGGCGTATAGTGGTTGGCGCCGTAAGACATTTTCTTGTCGGTTAATTCAGAATCATAATGGTAGCCATTTTCCAGCGCTGGCGTGTACACTGCCAGTGGCTTCATGGTTGAACCCGGTTGGCGTTTGATCTGGGTGGCACGATTGTAGCCGCGGAAAACCGGCGTGGCGTTACGACCACCGACCACCGCAGTGACGCCGCCGGTTTGCGGATCCATTGCCACCGACGCGCCTTCGACCTGGGTGCCATCAGCCGCATTGGCCGGAAAAACGGAACTATCAGCAAAGGAAGCTGTCATCTGCTGTTGGTAGGTTTGATTTAGCGCTGTATAAATTTTATACCCTTTATTCATGATCTCTTCTTCGGTCAAGCCGTACTTGCTGATGGCCTCGTTGATCACCGCGTCAAAATAATACGGATAGCGATAGCCGTCAGTTGAATTGTAATTATCCTGCAAATTCAAGGCTTCCTGCTTGGCGGCAGTCGCCTGACTGGTGGTCAATTTATCGTTATCGACCATTAAGCCGAGAATTAAATTACGCCGCGAAATATTATAGTTGGGGTGATCGATCGGATTATAGAAGCTCGGGCTGCGCAACATTGCCGCCATACTTGCCGCTTCTGCCGTATCAATTTCTGCAGCACTTTTACCGAAATACTTCTCAGCAGCATCCTGAACTCCCCAAACACCATTACCAAAGTACGCGTTATTCAAGTACATGGTGATAATATCCTGTTTGCTATAGACTTTCGTGATCTCGATCGACAAAAATAATTCTTCCGCCTTACGGATCAGGGTCTGTTGCTGGGTCAATAGCGCGTTTTTAGCTAGCTGTTGCGTCAACGTACTACCACCACCGCTGATTTGACCGTGATGGATCACATAACTGACGGCGGCGCGGGCGTACCCTTTAATACTGAAACCAGGATTGGTCCAAAAAGTTCGATCTTCCGTTGACGTGACCGCATTTTGAATCTGCGGTGAAATTTTATTATAGCTAACGTAAGTGCCTTTCTGGGCGTAAAGTGAGCCGGCCTTTTGTTGGTCATGATCATAAATCGTTGTCGTCGTTTGTAAATTGGCCTTGAGATGCTCCACGTCCGAGGTCTTGGCTAGAAAAGTCAGGTAGGTGCTGAAACCTAGAAAAATTAGCATCAAACCTAACAGAACCCAGCGTGTCAGTAAATAACGCCGCCATATTCGACGCACACCATGCCAAAAACCAAGCCAGTATGGCCCAACAAAATGAAAAAATGGCGCTAAAAAATGACCGATCGCACCAATTATTTTGCGGATGCTTGTTAAAAAATTTTGCATAAAAAATCCTCATTTACTAGAGTGAAATAGTTTTTCGTTATTCAGTTTATTGCCAATTCAACAACAATTTCGTAACTCGCCACCGAATTGCCTTTATATTGTAGCATATTTCGTTTAGACAAAAGTTAAGCCTGATTTAAGTTTAAAGAAAGTTGCGACCATGCGCCACGGTCTTTAGTCGCAAAAGTTATTTGGCAGCGGGCTGATTTTTAGTTAGAATAAGCAGTGATGCAATTTATCTAATTCAACGAAACCGTGGCCACAATTTTAACTGCGGCCACGTTCTAAAATCGAAGGAAGAATTTCATGCAAAAATGGCAATACCACTGTACCGTGACTGCCGCTCAGGCTGGTCATCGTTTGAAACAGTATCTACGCGGCGATTTATTAGTACCCAAAACAATTTATCATGAACTGCGGATCCACCGCGCGGTCACCATTAACGGCGCTTATCAATCAGTTCATACTTGCGTCCAAACGGGCGACGATGTGCTGCTGACTTTTTATGACCGCGACTTTAGCACCCCACAGCCGCAATATCAAGGTGGCGATGCTAGCCAGGTCCACGTTTTATATGAAAATGACGATCTGCTGATGGTAGATAAGCCGATTGGCATCAAAACGCACCCCAATCGGCCGGACGAACAGGATAGCCTGATGAACCATGTCGCTGCTTATCTGCAGGCGCCTGCTTACGTCGTCCATCGCTTGGACCGCGATACTAGCGGCGTTATCGTTGTCGCTAAAAATCCAGTGGTGCTTCCGATTTTGAATCGGTTGATCGGCAGCAAACAGATCACCCGTCAGTATCGTGCTTGGGTCCACGGTCATTTGCCGGCTAGCGGCACGATCAGCTTACCGATTGGCCGTGATCCGCTGGATAAACGCAAACGCCAAGTCGATGGGCCAAACGCGTTAGCTGCCATCACCCATTATCGCGTGCTGCAGCAAACCGCCACTAAATCGTTACTGGCGATTCAACTAGAAACTGGCCGCACCCACCAAATTCGCGTTCACTTTAGCTATTTAGGTCATCCCTTAGTCGGCGATGTTTTATATGACCCGCAAGCTGCCGCCTACCCGCGCTTATTTTTGCATTCGGCAAAAATGCGGCTACTGCTGCCGTTTAGTCTCACACCAGTTGAAGTGACTGCGCCGCTACCAGCAAGCTTTTTGCAGATCACCGATTAAAGTTAGCGTGACTTCCTACTTAAGTCGCGCTTTTTTTGCGCAATTAAAAAAGCCGCTCTAAAAGAGCCGCTTTGAATTTTGCATAAAATTTTATTCCAGCACCATACGCTGGGTAAAGTAGTCGTGAATATATTGTGCGCCAGCACGGTCAGGGCTGATGATCAAGATCGTATCGTGTCCGGCCAGGGTTCCGGCGATCTCTGGAAAAACTAAATCGTCGATGATCGCCGCTAAGGAATTCCCATTGCCTGGGGCAGTGTGCACCACATTGACAAATTCCACTTGCTTCACCGCCACCACAACTTCGGCAATGGTTTCGTCCAGCCGTTCGGCCTCAGTTTTTTCGCCATTATGGTAGATCGTGTAGCGTAAAGTTCCTTCTGAATCACGTTCCTTGACGACTTGCATCTCGCGAATATCACGGGAGATCGTCGCCTGGGTCGCGGGGATGCCTTCAGCCTCCAGCGCCGCTAACAAAGCTTCTTGGGTCGCGATTATATTTTGCTTGATGATTTCTTCGATCTTTGCTTGTCGAACTGCTTTTTTCAAAATAGTCACCTCAACTAAGGTTGTCTATCGGCGGGACTTTACTCAGCACGCGACCGTCCAATACGGTTTGCAAGCCCATACTTTACCGACTAGCTTAAGTATAACAAATAATTCGCGACTTTACCCAAATTTACGAATAAAAATACGGTTTTTAAAACCGCTTTAATTTTAGACTACTCGTTTGGCTATACCCATTAATCATTAAGCAGCTGGTCATAGATCGCCGCTAACTTTTCCTTGTGATCCAACGCAGATTGCATTTGATCATTGGTTTCAGAGACGGCCGTTTCTTGAGCCAATTGCGCCGCATCAGCGGGTGAGATCTGCTGGTCTTGATATTGCAATTTATTCTCAGCCAGCGCCTGCCAGTAACTGATCTGGAACCCATACTGATAGCCGGCAAAATAAATGTATAGCAGATCAGCCAAGCGTAATTTAGCTGGTACCACTAGATTTTCTTTATTCCAAGTCGTAGTTCCTTGGGCTAAACCGATCTGGTTGGCGATACGATCGTCCATTATTTTATAATCCTGGCTACTCTGCTGCGTAAGCTGTTCAGCCAAGGTCTGCGCGATTTGTTGTGTTCTCGTCTGCGCCAACTGTTCAAAATCAGGTATCTTAGTCGCTAAGTCGGCCGGCGCAATATCAGTCGTTTGCGTCAGATAAGCGGAATAGGCGTCATTGACCCCTACTTTCATCCCAGCGTGGTAGATCAATTGTAACTTGTCGACCCATTTTTGGGCTGGTTGCTGGTTCCTGTCCGTTATATCGGCCGTTAAATCAGTAGTTAGCTGTTCTAAATCATATGCCATTTATAATTCCTCCGCTCGCTTTTACATGTAATCGTTTACTAAAAAATTATACCACGAAACGCAAATGCTGGACGATACTTCGTTAAAAGCAATGAAAAACGACCGCCGAATGCGAATTTGCATTTAGCGGTCGTTTTAAGTTACATTTCTGCTGGTGCTTGAACGCCCAACAAGGCTAAGCTTTGAACTAAGACTTGGCTGACGCTGGCAACCATGGCCAAACGCGCGGTTTTCTCGCCGTCGTCGACTAAGACCTTCGTGTTGGCGTAGTACTTGTTAAAGTTCTTGGCTAAACGCAAAGCGTATTTAGCGATGACGGAAGGTTCGTATTCTTTGCTGGCGCGGACGATCACGTCAGGGAATTCTGCTAATTGCTTCAGCACGTCCCACGCCGCAACGTCAGTAATCGTATAATCAGCGTCGGCACTTAAGGCCACGTTAGCCTTGCGCAAAATACTTTGAGCGCGGGCGTTAGTGTATTGCACATAGGGGCCAGTTTCGCCTTCAAAACGGACGACTTCTTCCAAGTTAAAGTCAAAATTATTCAAGCGATCATTTTTCAAATCATGGAAAATAACCGCGCCGATACCGACTTCTTTAGCCACTTGTTGCTTATTGGCCAAATCAGGATTCTTGGCGTCGATTTCCTTTTGCGCTAAATCAACAGCATCGTTCAAGACTTTTTCTAGTAAAATAACCCGACCTTGACGCGTGGATAACTTTTTGCCACCTTGGGTGATCAAACCAAACGGAATATGATGAATATCGTCGGCCCAAGCAAAGCCCATTTCATGCAAAACAGCCTTTAATTGCTTGAAATGATCGCGCTGTTCGTTGCCGACAACGTACAAGGATTGAACAAATTTGTACGTCCGCTGGCGATAAATCGCCGCCGCCAAATCACGGGTGATGTATAACGTAGCGCCATCACTTTTCTTGATCAACGCTGGGTTCAAATCATAAGCGCTTAAATCAACGATCTCGGCGCCACGGCTTTCCTGAAGTAGCTTTTTATCTTCCAATAACTGGACGACTTCAGCCATTTTATCGTTATAGAAAGCTTCACCATTATAAGAATCAAAAGTGATCCCCAGCATGTCGTAGATTTTCATAAATTCTTTCAATGAAACTTCACGGAACCATGACCATAATTTAGTCGCTTCTTCATCGCCAGCTTCCAGCTTAACGAACCATTGGCGCGCTTCTTCGTCTAGTTCAGGGTGTGCAACGTCTTCTTGATGGAATTTAACGTAATATTTCAATAAATTAGTGATCGGGTCAGCTTTAACCGCTTCTTCGCTGCCCCACTTTTTATAACCGACGATCAATTTACCAAATTGTGTGCCCCAGTCACCTAAATGATTGATTTTAACTGGCTTGTAACCAACCTTAGTCAAAATATTGGCGATGGCATTACCGATAACGGTGGAGCGCAAATGACCCATCGAAATTGGCTTCGCAATGTTCGGGCTGGACATATCGATCGGCACTTGACCTTGATGACCAAGATCAGCATCACCGTAATGTTCAGCCTGCTGTAAAACAGTTTGTAACAAGTCGTGGCTGAATTTAGGCTTGTCTAAGAAAAAGTTAACGTAAGGACCCACTGCCACCACTTTTTCAAAATTAGTTTGATCGATCTGTGCCACTAGATCGGCAGCAATTTGTTGCGGTGCCTTCCGGAAAACTTTGGCTAATTGGAACACTGGAAAAGCATAATCCCCTAGATCAGAGGTTTTCGGCGTTTCAATTAATTTAGCGATCGTTGCTTCATCTAAATTTTCGGCTAACAATGGCTTTAATGCGGCAATAACTAAATTTTGTTCGTTCATAATAAGCTCCTTTGCTTGGTTGTGTGTGGAAACGTGATAAAAAAGCAGCGCATTGCCTCTAGCTAGACTATCTGCCATGAGCTGAACACCTTTTTTATCACTCTAAACTAAAAACCGCGGCAAAATCCATCCCTACAGTAAACTGTAAGAGACGAGATTTCCCCGCGGTACCACTCTTTTTGATTAAAAAATCCACTTAACTATTTAATTGCTCCTCAAAAGGACGACTCAACTGGCAATCACCTAGCTTTCACCAAATCTAGGTTCGCTGTGCACTACCACCGTTGATTATTTTTCTCACCGGAGCGACTTCGCTAGTTACTATACCTTATTCTACGGTTTAACGCAAGTACTGGGCAACGCACTATTTTCCGTCAGTACAGATTGAAAATTTTACTTGAATTCACTACGGCAGCTAAATAAAAATGTATATATTTATATTCTTTCTTTATATATTTAGATTGTTTTTTGCATCTTTTTTTATTACACTATAGATAATCATTTGCATGAAAACATTCGATACTCAAAGTTTAGCTGCAACTATATCCAACTATTTAATGAAAAGGTGATCTCTATCCAAGTAATTCTGCTACTCTGCGTCCAATTATTCATTTTATTCGCGATCAATCAACCGGCAAATACGTCTAAACGGCGCTTATTACCAGCACTCAATGTGACTGGTGGACTATTCATCGTTTGTAGTATTCTGCAATTATTGCAACCTAGTTTATTGCTCGACGTGGTCGCTGTATTTTTAAGCGGCACCACATTAACGTTACTGCTGCTGCGTAGCTATTTTCGTAATACCGTCGAGTCTAAGTAGGCTTATATATAAAATATAAATACGTCTTATATAATTAATTACAACAACAGCTCGTATTTGGCGCTGTTATTTTTGGTTCTAATAAAATAAAAACTGGTCAGCGTGATCTCAGTAAAATCCTGAAATTACGCTGACCAGTTGTGGTTTATAAGTGGTAGCAATTAGCTTTAGGCGCGCTAATCTTTTTCCGCATAATCATGGTGCCGTTTCTTGCCGAGACCGAACAACCCTAATAGACTTAGGATACCTACGCCAGCTGCGACTAAGAAACTTTCATTGGCAGCACCAGTTTGTGGTAATTCACCGCTACCAGTCAGGTTGGTAGCCGTTTTAGTGATCTGATTATTATTTGTTGGCAGCAGCTCATCAGTTGTTGGGCCGACGCCGGCTGTGCCGTAACTAGTATTGGTCGTCGTTGAACCATTGCCATTATTAGTTTGACCACTATTACCAGAGCTTGGCTGCGTAGTATCCGTGCCGCTACTGGCGACCTTAACGTATGGTAAATTAGTTGAGCCATCAGGATCGACCGCCACCTGGACGCCAGCCGTATCTGGATCAACGTCTTTACTGGCATCAGGTTCGTAACCATTGATATCGTTGGGCACGGTGACGTTACCGTTACCATCGATCGGCAATTCAGGATCTGGTGCATTAGGGATGGCATTCCCCGCGCCATCAACTGGATTGCCGGTGGTGGTGTCATCATCTGCCGTAACGTACGGTAAATCTGTGGCACCATCAGCATTGCCTGGTACTTGCACCCCAGCCGTATCCGGATCAACATCTTTGCTGGCATCTGGTTCGTAACCAGCAACATCATCGGGCACGGTAACATTACCGTTACCGTCGATCGGTAAATCTGGTGTCGTAGCCCCCTCAATTGGGTCCCCAGTTTCATCAACTGGCGTGCCGGTGGTGGTGGTATCTTGGGTGACGGGAACGTTAACAACTTGATTATCTAAACTATTCAATGTGTAATCATGGCTTGTTGCCGCCGTGCCATCAGTTTTATGATAGTTAGCCGGAATGACTTCTGTATAGGTACCAGTGTCGTTCTTGTAACCATTAATAACCTTGCTGGCAACCGTTTTACCCGTTACGGAATCCACATAGTTGTACGTTACTTTAGCGGTTGCCTGATAAGTTAACGTGATTTTGCCAAAATGGACAAAATTATCATAAGTAAAAGTGCCTGTCCCGGCATCAACATCTAAACCACTGTCCTTTAAGGCTTCTTTCATCTGAGTCACGGTTAACGAGTTATCAATTAAATTACCACCTTTATCATAAGCTTGCATCGTACCTTCTGCGAAATTAAAAATATAGGCACCAGCTTGGATTCCATAATACTTGATACCTTCGTCTGATGTAACTAGCCAAAGTGATTGTAATTTACCGTGGCCGGTATCACCAAAAGTAAAGTTAACCTCATCCTGCGTATGGTCAGCATAAATTGCGTCCTGATCAAAAGTTCTGCCATCTTCGTCAACCGATGTGATATCAAAGGAATGATCAGACACAATATACGTTACAATTTGTGTTTGATCAGTTGGTTCTACATTAGTTGCTGAAGTATTGTTGAACTCAACAGTTTTCTTATCAGGAGTAAGACCGGTAACTGTTGGTGAAGTAATACTTGTCGTCGCATTATCAGCCGTCCAAGTGGTCACACCTGTAACCTTATCGGTATCTGAAGTCCATTTAACGTTCGTTACGCTTGCCTTTGCCAAATCACTGTTCGCTGTGCCAGCGTATTTAACCGTATTGGTGGTCTGCGCCGTACCAGTAGTATGAACATGTGCTAATTCAACCGTAATGTTATCTGAATCATCAGCATTCAATGTGTATGGAATCGAATCCGCTTGTCCAGTAGCTAATTGATAATTATTTTGCGGTTTGACCGTATAAGTACCTGATTCACCATCTGTGCCATTAACTGTATCAGTTGTGATTTCTTTGTCCGCATCATCTTTATCCACATAGGTAATCGTCAAAGTAGCTGCGCTTGCTTTAGTTGCTACATCCCCACTGGAATCATCACTAGGTTCAGTCGTTTGTGTAGCGGCACTAGCAGCCGACGAGCTATTGGCGCTAGCTGCTGAACTAGCAGTTGCCGTTTTAGCGGTCTGCGTCGGTGTGCTAGTTGCAGATTCTGTGGTCGCTGTAGCTGAAGTTTGCTCAGCACCCCCCACAACGGCTGCTGCTTGGGCAACAGGCAAGCCCACCGTACCAAACGTTAGTGTTACTAAACCAGCCGCTACCCAAAGACGCCCCACTTTATATAATTTAAAGCGTTCCTTTTTGACCTGACTATCTTTTGCAACTTTTTGTTGTGCTTTATTATAGTCTAATTTCATTTTTAGAAGACTCCTTTAATTTATATTCATGATTAGTATTCACAATATTGGCATAAGTAATTTCTCGTGTTCGTATATTAATTTTCTAATATAATTGTACTACAAATTCGATAATTTGAAGACGTTTTATTACCAACTTATAATAATAACTTATTGGTAAAAACGATATTCATGTAAACGCTGTTTTATCAATGTTAAGACACCCTAATTAATTGCAAAGATAACGTGGATAGTGATTGTCTAATTATTTAGCCATTTTTTTAACCAAATTATTCACCAGAAAATCCAATAAAAATAGCCAGAAATTCGCAATTAGATTTAACTCTCACCAGCTTCAGCGTTACTTAAAGTTTACCTTTCTGGATCAAAACCAACTTATTTTCTAAAAATTATGTTTACGTGGCACTAAAACGGAATAAAATCAGCCTAAACATGCAACAACTAAAATAAGCGTCCTAATAGCCGATTAGCTACTAGGACGCTTATACTTTGCAAAAATTTCAATTTTTTCTTACTACGGCATGGCCGAAAGTTAGTCTAATTAATCACGTTTACGTTTCTTGCCTAGGCCGAACAAACCTAGCACACTTAAGATGCCTACGCCAGTAGCAGTTTGTGACAACTTGTTGGTAAAAAAACTGCCAGCCACTGTGAAGAATATTTTTTTGAAATATATTAATCTCAAAAAAACTCAACACAACTGTGCCGAGTTTTTTTGCATGCATTAAATTGTAAATAGATGTCCAACTGCATAGGTGACGATCATGGTCAGTAAGCCGGCTAACAGATTACGCCAGACGGCTTTTCGGCGGTTGGTTTGCCCCAGCGTTGCACTAACGTAGCCAGTCACTAGCAATGCACAGGCGACAGCGATAAAAGTGACCTGAACTTTCCAGCGCGCTGGCACCAAAGTGATCGTCAATAAAGGTAAAATAGCGCCAACGAAAAAGGAACAAAATGATGAGATCGCCGCATGCAACGGATTGAAATAATTGCCTAACTCAATATTATATTTCTCGCGACACGTGGCGCCTAAGCCATCTTTGATCATTAATTCAGCGGCCACCTGCTGCGCTAATGTCGCGGAGATGCCTTTATCCACATAGACCTGCGTCAATTCAGCCAGCTCCTGGGGATAATGCTCAGCAATGGCTTGTTGTTGCCGCTGCGCCGCTGTTTTTTGCATATCTCGTTGTTGACTGACTGAAACGTATTCCCCACCACCCATGGAAAAAGCCCCCGCTAGCATCCCCGAGATCCCAGCAATAAATAAGGCAAAGGAGCTTTGTTGCGCACCAGCCACCCCGAGGACGATTCCCGCGGTTGAAATAATGCCATCATTCATACCTAAAACACCGGCACGCAAAACGTTCAGCCATTCTGATAAACGTAGTGATGGCTTGACCTGTGCGCGGTGCAGATGTAGATCGATCATAGGAATCGTCCTTTCCGGTTACCTAAACTCATTTAAGTTTTTTCTCGTGTAATTGAGATTACTTCTCAAGTATAACACCAAATGGCAGCGGATACAGATGAACGTCGATTATTTTTAAGCTTAGCTATTCTAGGATACGAACATAGACTTTCCCTAACCTTTTCGATATGAAATCATAGAAAGATTGGTCATCGCGCGCACTGGCAATGATGTTACGCTCAACTAATTCACCGTTATGGTTCCACAACACTTTGCACATCGCAATTGCCCCAATCTGATGCAACTGCGTCACCGTGCGACTAACCGAATAGCGTTTCACACCATAACTTGCGCCAATTTGCCCCTGACTTTGATAACAAATAGGCGCCACATTTTTACTGTTAAAAATAAAGTGTTGGATCGCTAAATAAGCCGCAAAACCTTTAATACGATCACTTGGCTTGGTCAATTGTAACTTAATGCGTTCCCAGTCAGCGATATGTAGTTGACAAAAGCCCTGACAATTTTGTTTGACCGTGAAACTGATCGGCATTAATAAACAAAACCAGCCATGTTCCCAGTCTGCGCGTAAAGCGGTAGGCTCAGGCTGCAACGGTAACACCTGTAAGGCGCCCAACATAGTCAAGCGGCGCAGTGAGCTTAATAATTCAGGCTTTTTATTAGCCGGTAAATTCAAGCTTAAGCGTAGTATCTCGAGCGTGAGTGCAGCTGTATGTATACTTCGTTCATCATTCTGCTCGAGCATACTTGGTGCTTGAAGCATCGCCACAGCCCCATAAAGCGCCACGTCCATCGGTGTTAGTGCAGGTAATGTAAAAATTAGTCGCGAACACCAAACTTTCCCTAGATCAGCCGGTGAACGATTCATGTTTTGTTCGATCAATTGTAACTCTCGAGTATGTTCGGTTTGTTGCATGTTGCATCTCCTTTTTGCTTATTGTAGTTGTTGCTTACTGTAGTTGTTGCTTACTGTGGCTTTTTTGCGTATAAACAGTATAAAATACATTGAGAAATATACGATTTTCGACTTTTTATCAATGCAAAATTTCTCCTTTCTGTCTATTAATCTACGCAAAAAAGGCCGAATACATTTTTTATTTTTTAAATTTATTTATTCTAGGCGCTCAAAGTGGCAAAAGTGGCACTTTTTAAGGGAATTTTGGCCTATTATTCTGCCTAAACTGACTCTTTTATTGCTTTTAAGCTACCGCTAGTTTTTTAAATCATTGATCTAGCTAAAAGACACATTTTGTGTCATTCCACTAACCTAAAAATGACACGTTTCGTGTCATTGCAATAAACCAAATTGACACATTCTGTTACTGCCGGCAGACCATCTCCCCAGCTTGCCATTAACGATTCGTAACTAGACCAAAAAAACCAACCCAAATTAATCTGAGTTGGCGCAAATAATTGACTGACTAGAAGCGGTACATGATTAGCTTTATTGATCAATAATTACAGTATCTTCAACATCCGTGATCGCTTTCGGTGCGTATTCCGTGATCCACGCGTTAAAATTTTTGCGGTAAGCGTAATGTCTGATTTCCGCACAATTTTCTACCAGTTTACGGACTGCTGGCTCATTATCAAAGGCAGTAGTTGCCAACATTTGGGTCAGTGCTTCCTTAGCAGTATCACCAAAGACAATTATTTTTTCTGGGTTGATCGCCTTACATTCCGCCACAAATAAGCGTGCTGATTTATTGAAAACTTCATGGTTGGTCACCACTTCTTGTAGCGCATCAGCCATTGAGGCGTAAAGCCGTTCATAGGGTTGATCAGTTGCTAAAGCTGTCGCTGCAGCATTTTTATCCCATTCAAATAACTTTGCGGCTCGTTGCTGGTCACTAACCGGTTGAATAAATGACAATTTTTTACTCTTGGTGAAGAAAAAATTCTGCCCCACATTAGCCGAATCGCTATCAACGGTATTCTTGATCACATCAGTAATATAGCAGCCACGGTAGCGCTCGTCTTGGTTAAGCTCCAGATACAACTTAAATGTATTGGTGGGTAACTTTTTATCGTGGAAATTCCACCATTCCCTGGTATCAGCCGCACCAGTGCGGGCGGCGACGTTTAAGCCAACGAACATATATTGATTATTGAATGGTTGATCATCGGTAAAAAAGGTGCTGCTAAAGTCAAAATCAGGATGATACTTTTCCCCTAGTGCCTTGGGTTTGATCGCCTGACCAGCGAAATCACGTAAAATCGTTGCGTTCAGCGGTAATGGCCGTTCGCACGCTAAAAATGATGCAAATTCATGTAGTTTTAATTCTCTAACCGGTTGTTTAGTTTTAGGATCAAGTTCCCAAAAATCTGTCTGTATGCTTTCTAAACTTTGACGTATTGCTTCGTGGGGTGTCATTAATCATTCCTCCAATTTTTAGGTGCTGGTGGTGCCATAAGTCAAATCATGTCGTCGGCTTATTTTTAGTCATACAACGCCGCAGTCTGCGCTAGATTTTGTTTAAGCTTTTGGATCAGCTGTGGCGGCGACACCACTTGGACGTTGGGGCCTTGACTTTGTAGCCACAGTAGCGCACCCGCTTCTTTTGCTTGAGCCTCGATCAGCACACCATTGCGCTCAACGGACGCTGCAACTTTGTGCGCACTAGGAAACTGATCCAAAACGTTTTGCGGATTGAGCCAGCATTTGAAGCGAAACGTCGTCAGTTGGCCCATTGGCAACAGATGAACTAAACTGCGCTGATCCGGCAGTGAAAAATGATCGGCGTTGCGGCGCGCATCCCCTGGCGCAGAAAAATCGATACTGGTCATCCGATCAACTCGGAAAAGAGTAAAATCATCATGCTGTGCTACCTTCATTGACACGTAAAAATAATAAGTCGCAAAATACAACGCCACCGGCTGAGCCTGATAAGCCCGCTGCTTTTGCGTTGTGCCGTTACGGTAATGGAACGTTAACATTTGATAGTTCGCGATTGCGTTGGTCAACGTGACTAGGCGGCTAAGCACCGGCTGCCGCTTGGATAGTGGCTGATAACTATTGTGGTCAGCCTTGATCGCCGCGGTATAATCATCTTGGGTCGCCGGTGTTAAATTAGCTTTAAGAAAACCTAGAATGCCATCGACCTCTTTTTGCGTAAACGCACGTGACGCCAATAAAATATGCGCCAGCGCGATCGTGTAGGTCAAGCCGCGGGGATCTGTCTGGCCCCTGAGCTGATGTTGTTTACCGTTTAATACTAATCGATGACCATCGTGGCAGTCTGCCAAGGTTTCCTTGATAATCATGAAATCACGCTGGTAGACTCGTTTTGACTTTGATTCTGCGGTTACCGCCAACGCTCGCCAGCTAGTCTCATCGAACTTTTCTCCTTGCAACAGCCGAATAAATAACGTCAACAATCTTCTACTACTTTGATTTTCCATTATGCTCACCTCCAGCGCTATAAAATTAGTTTACACCATTGATCCGCCATAATGTGGCGTTATAAAAAAATAGCGCGGTCGATCGTGATTTAAGCGTGATCCGCTACCAGATTACCTAGTAAAAGCCATGATCATCAAACCGCCGGCCCGCTTAAGCAAAACTTTAGTTATATTTCCATCAGTCTTCACACTTTCGCCCCCGCAATGTAGTACACTGAAACAAACAATCTGAACCCATTGGAGTTGTAAACATGGCAAATAATAATGACGATCCAGCAATGAGTCGTGCGGAATTACGCAACCGTAAGCAGGAACAGCTGGAAGACGAACAATTAGACACAAAATTAAATAAGGCTAGAAAAAAGAAAAAACGCCGGCGCCATCGGAAAATCTGGTTTTGGCTGATCGCCATTATTGTGGTCATCGTCGGTATTTTCGTTTGGATCGGCTCACGCTCATCACTAGCTGGTTCCTGGGTAGAAATCAGCAATACCAATGGTGCAACCTACACTACCACCGACGATATTGACGATCTCAGCACCCTAACCATCAAAAGTGGCAAATACACTTATACACCAAGTAATGATCAAACCAGCACTGCTACTGGCACTTTCAGTGACGATAGTTCCAGCAGTCAGGCGACCTTTGACACTGATACGACGAATTACACTTTAACTGCGGACAATGATCAGATCACCTTTACCGCAAATAGTGGTACGATCACCGGCCTCGGCAGCAGATCGACCGTCACCTTCGTCCGGAAAAATTCATCTGAGTACAAGCAGATCAAGGATAAGATCAGTGCCGCAAGTGAAAGTCGTGCCGCAGCCGCCAGCAGCGAAAGCGCCGCTGCAGCTAGCTCTAGTTCTGCCGCGGAGTCCAGCTCAAATAAACTAAGTAGCGCTATCTCCGGGATCAAGGATAAAATCACTAATAATTCATCCTCGGCGACAGTTGATTCAGAAAGTACTAGTACGCCTGAATCAGCAAGTAGTAGCGCCGCGGAGTCAATCACCACCGGCGAAGATACCGATAACGCCAGCGTTATCGATCAGATCCACGACCAAATACAGAATTGGTTGAACGGCTTCGGTATCCAATCAAATTAAATTCAAGTAATTTAATCTAAAAATCACGCTAACTACTTTACAGAAAAAATTATTTTTAATTCGCGCTTGACAAACATTCAATTTGGGGTTAAATTATAGCCACATGATAAATCAATGAGTAAATTAAACGCTGTGATAAGAAAAGTATAATTGTATTCACCAGTTAAGCGAGCGTCGTTTGGTGCAAGGACGTCAAGGTGCGACAATTAGAAAATCATCTTTGAGCGATGGATGCGAATTTTGAGCGTTCATTGGGGGCTCCCATTATCGAGCTAGGGTATTTCGTACCAAGTTGGTGCTTGTACCCGAAAAGGCTGTTTTCGTGAGAAAATGGTAAATCAAGGTGGTAACACGTTTATTAACGTCCTGATCTGAAATTAATTTTTCGGGTTAGGGCGTTTTTTGTTTATCGTGATCGATCTACGCGAGATTGGTCGCTGCTGTTGCTAAAGTCGACTTAGTAATGACAACACTCATGATTTAATACTAAAAAAAATCAAGGGGTGCTTTGCTTATGTTAGAGGAACGTAAACTTACAAAACGCGATTATGTCGTGGTTAGTTCAATGCTATTCGGCTTATTCTTTGGTGCTGGGAACTTAATTTTCCCCTTACATTTAGGTCAATTAGCTGGTCAAAATTGGGTGCCGGCTGCATTAGGTTTCCTAGTTACCGGCGTGTTGTTGCCATTATTATCCGTCCTAGCTATCAGTATCACCCGTTCCGAAGGGGTTTATGATGTTGGTCGGCCACTGGGACCTGTCTTCGCGCTATTATTCATGATCTTGATCCACGGTACCATCGGCCCGCTGTTCGGTACGCCGCGGACTGCCACGGTTTCTTACACCGTCGGCTTAGCGCCACTAGTTCCCAAGAATTTCCAAACCGTCGGATTATTAGTTTTCTCAGCTGTTTTCTTCGGTTTAGCACTCTTCTTCTCATTAGAAGAAAATAAAATCGTCAATAATATCGGTAAATTATTAAATCCTGTCTTCTTAGTTTTATTAGCTGGCGTTTTCTTCTTAGCTTTTAGCTCACCATTAGGCCACGCTGGCGTCCAACATGCCACTGCCGCTTATACTTCTGGCTCATTTATCAATGGTTTCCTACAAGGTTACAACACGATGGATGCCTTAGCTGGTTTAGCCTTTGGTGTTACTGTGGTCACTGCCGTTCGTTCCTTAGGTAAAAAGCGTGCTAGCGGTGTTGCCTTGGTTACCGCCCGCGCCGGCGTCTTCGCCATGGCTTTGATCGCCGTGATCTACGTTGGCTTGATCTTTGTTGGTGCGACCTCATTAGGTAAATTCAAACTGTCCGCTAATGGCGGCGTCGCCTTTGATCAAATCGTCAATCACTATATGGGCGTTGCTGGTCAGGCCATCTTAGCCACCTTGATCACCGTTACTTGTTTGACCACTGCGATTGGTTTAGTCGCCGCTTTTGCCCAAGATTTCCATAAGCATTTTCCTAAGGTCAGCTACCGCACTTGGTTGACCCTGACCACATTGGCCTCATTCTTGACCGCTAACATCGGTTTAAATCAGATCATCGCTTGGTCAACACCAATGTTGATGTTCCTATATCCACTATCCATGGTTTTAATCTTATTATCAGTTTTCTCACCATTATTCCACAAAGATCCAGTAGTTTATAAATTCGTTGTTCTCTTCACCGTTGTCCCAGCATTCTTCGACATGGTCACTGCTTTCCCAGCGGTGGTCAGCCAAAGTAGCTTCGGCAAGGCGATGACAGGTTTCGAACAAGCCTACTTACCACTGGCTAACTACGGCTTAGCTTGGTTAGTCCCAGCATTAGTTGGTGCTGCTTTAGGCCTCGCCGTTCACGTATTCAAACGCGTCAGCGCCCGGAATACTGTTTCACAGACCAAATAAATGATCATCCACAAAAAGGCGTTGTACTTTTATAAGTACAACGCCTTTTGCTATAGCCTAAACTAGAAGCCTAACTTGACTCGCAGCGCTTCAGTCGCCACTTGCGAGACATTGATTTTCTGCTCTTTAGCCAGTTTATTCAAATATTCAGGAATCGTGATATTCTTACGGACAGTTTTGCCGTATTTCCGTCTAAACGCATCTAGATCAACAGTCACGTAAACCAATTGTTCACCGGCCGTTAATTTAATATCCTGTGGTAATGAAGGCTGCGGATAATTCACACTGTCTTCCAGCAAGTTACTAATTAAATCCGCTGCCATTGCAATTGCGTCAATTAAATTGTTACCTTGTGTGTAGCCACCTTAATATCTGGGACTTGTACAAAAATATAATTATCATCTTGCGACAAAATCACCGGATAAATCAATCGACTTTTAGACATTTTGCGCATCCCCCTTACCAGATCATGGCTTCGGATATAGCAATAAAATTAAAAACTATCCTTATTCCCGTACGCCATAAATGCGCCACCGGCTGGACCTGCGCGTTTGCCAATATCGGCAAGGCTACGGACTAACCGCTCCTGATCACGGCTTAGACCAAGTGGTGCCACGGTTGCGGCCGAATAAATTAAATTGACCAAGCGACTATAGATCGGTTCAATATTATCTAACTGATCAGTTTTATTGTAAACTTTCAGCAACGCTTCTCGAATATCAGCAATTTCTGGCGCTGGATTGTCACCTAAGCTGTTATATAATTCATGAATTGTTTGTTTTGCTTGTGCTTTATCTGGTTTCATTGTTCCATTCCTCCCATTTAAAGATTAAACTCTAGCGATTTTTGCTGTACAACTTTCACCTATTTTTAAAAATGGAGCCTGCCGCTTGCCTAGCTCAACCAAATACTAGCTGACATCGCCCTATGATAAGCTGCGGATAACTGTTCAATCGCACCCATCAGCTTCCATCAGCTTCATTAAAACCGGCGGCGCAGACAATTGATGAGCTAACAAATAAGCGGTGATATCTTTATTTAACTTAACACACACCAACTTGACGTCCGCACCGTCCAATAACGCTTTACCCTGCTGTGATAGTAATTGTATTAGCACAGCATCCTTTTTTACCTCTTGATTTAAGTAGGTTTGACTGATCAAACTAAATAACTGTTACGCCTTTTCACCGATAAATATCGTCCCCTTTTTTAATTCATTGGACCAAAAGTAAAATGTATCGCAATCAGGCCATAACCCAGGTTAAATTCACTTAATTGCTTCTGGCTAAGATTTTTCAAGCTATCCTTAACTTGCGTGTATAGTAATCGGTTCTGCGCTGGTAATGTCATCGGCACCATGTAGTTCTTCCGATAATCCGCAAATAATCCAGCGCAAACCTTAAGTGGCGGCAACACCATCATTTAATTCTTGGGCGCTCCGTAACAGCGCCTGTTTGTATTTGACGGGTTGATTACTCAAATCTTCAGCATAGGCCGCATCGATCAACCTAAATAATACGACAGCTTCGTTCTCCATATTTGATCCCATCCAACATCGATAATATTTTATAAAAATAACTGTATGGTCGCTAAAATATTGACTAATTGATGGCAAATGATCGCCGCACCAATATTTTTTGTTCGAAAAAATAAATAACCAAAACCTAATCCTGACAGTAAATAGATTGGGTCAAATAGCTGGCCGTTGTGTAAATAGGTAAACAGCGCCGTCGAAATCAACAAACCAATTACTGCTGAATGACTGATTTTACTGATAAACTGCAAGATCAGGCCACGAAAAAGTAATTCTTCCAATGCCGGCCCAGTCAGATTGATCGTCACAAACGTCACAAGGACTAGTCGCCTATCGTTGCTTAAAAAATGGTAGCTAATAAATTGATTACTACCGTGCTCGCTAGGAAGAAATAACGCCAAACCAATTGCACTAGCCGTCAGAATAAGTGCCAACAGTACAGCCCCTAACACCATTTGTGGTGTCAAACGATTAGTGACTAGCCTAAGTTCTCGGTGACGGCTAATTCGCAACAAAACCCAGGTTAAACTGACAAAAATAATTACCATGTACAGTAACGTCCAAATATTAACTGTTTTGAACATCAAGCTAGCGCCATTAAGCTGAATCAGAAATACTAAGGCCAACAAACCTAAGCCGATACCAACATTGGCCACTATTTTTTTGGTCATCAGTAGCCATACCGAATTTCAACCAAAGCCAGCAACGCCTTTAACCGCTGCTCATTTTCTTCATTCACCACAATTTGATTTTCATGTATTACTTTAGCAATCGCCACGTTCATCCGACTTAAAATAAACGGGATCGACTGCTCCTGTGCGGCGATTTCTTGATGAAACGCAAATAATAATCGTTTCAGCGGCAGCTCATTGGCATTGTTTAAATGATCGATCAATGCGGTCAAAAGTTCATTCGCCTGCTGACCCCGTTCGCGCCCACCAGTATACCATTTCATAATTATCCCTCCAATTTCGATCAGCCCCTTGACCTGATTCATTTTTATAGCTGGCAGCAACGCGATCAGCTCCCCCATTCTGATCCACATTTGCCAACTAATATTATTGTACCATACGTATTTTGTGCTGTTAACACATCAAGAAAAATCAGTGGCGGACAGATCAGCGTAAGTGTCCGCCAGTATTTTAGGCAAATTAAAAAGCCGCCGCAGACTGCGACGACTCATTTTGCTTGTTCCAATATTAACAACGCTTGCTTCATCGCCAAGCCACCGCGATAGCCGCCTTGACTGCCATCTTTGCGCAAAACGCGGTGACACGGAGCAATGATCAACAATGGATTTTTGCCGACCGCACTGGCAACGGCGCGGACGGAACGCGGATAACCTGCTTGCTGCGCCAGGGTCGTGTAGTCGACCGTGGCGCCATAAGGGATTTTTAATAACGCCTGCCAGGTTGCTTGTTGCAGATCAGTACCTTGCGGCCAGGCCAACGCCAGATCAAAGGTGTGGCGCTGACCAGCTAAGTAAGCCGCTAATTGACTGGCAGCCACCTGCGTTTGCGTGGTTGCCACGACCAAATCAGCTTGTGGATAAAACTTTTTTAATTCACTTAAGTCTTGCTCCCACGAACCAACAAAACACAGTCCCTGCGCAGTTGCGCCTAAATAATAATCATGGTCGCCTAACTTGTTTCTACTATAATAGATAGTCGCCACATCGTCACCTGCCCTCACTTAATTACTTAGCTAAATTATAACAGAAATCAATCGTCCAGAATTTTACTAATTCACTTTTTCATACAAATCGCTCGAAATTTTAACCCTATTTGCGTATGATGATCAGTGGAAGAAGGCCGCACATGCAACTAACAATTAAGCAACTTTACCAAACAATGTACACCGAAATGGGTCCGCAGGGCTGGTGGCCCGCCGATTCCAAATGGGAGATCATCCTCGGCGCGATTTTAGTCCAAAATACCAACTGGCGCAATGTGGTGCCTGCGCTGGCTAACCTGAAAGCCAGCACCAACTTTGAGCCAGCCAAGCTCCACGCGCTTAGTGCAACCGAACTAGAACCACTGATCCGTTCCAGCGGTTTCTACCACAATAAAAGTAAAGCGATCAGCGCCGTTTTCACGTGGCTCGCAACTTATGATTACGATCTAACTGCAATCAAACAAGCTTGCGGTGACCAATTACGGCCTAAACTGTTAACGTTGCGGGGCATCGGTGCCGAAACCGCTGACGTTTTCCTAGTTTATATATTTGACGTCCCTACTTTCATTGCCGACAGCTACACCCGCCGCCTGTTTACCCATCTCGGTGTGCCCAGCAGTAATTATCAACAACTCTACCGCCAAGTTCAGTTGCCGCCTGACTTCACGCCGGCACAAGCCCAAGAATTTCACGGTTTACTTGACGAATTCGGCAAACTTTATCTGCAAACACCTGCCGGCTGGCCACAAAGTTTTCTCGCCGGCGCACAACTTATAATAAAAAGCGCTTATCCCGCAAGATAAGCGCCCTATTACTTATAGTGTCGATTCAACGACCTCAGTCACATCATCAAAAACAGCTTCATCCAGTGTGCCGCCGCGTTTGGCGGTGATCACACCAGCTAGAATACTGTCGTTGACGTTAGCCAAAGTCCGCGCCATGTCAACAATTGGATCAATGGCGATCAACACACCCAATACACCGA
The DNA here is from genome assembly GCF_003946385.1 of Loigolactobacillus zhaoyuanensis. GTDB lineage: Bacteria > Bacillota > Bacilli > Lactobacillales > Lactobacillaceae > Loigolactobacillus > Loigolactobacillus zhaoyuanensis. The sequence continues at coordinate 1,464 of NZ_RHOE01000001.1, read as the reverse complement.
TCGGCAAGTTCAATGTCCCCAACACGATCAGCGTTGAGAAGATCGAACCACCACCAACACCAGCAACCCCAAAGGACGCCAGCGTCACCACGGCAATGATCGATAAAATATATTGGATCGAGAACACATTAATGCCGACAGTTGGCGCAATGATCGTCGCGATCATTGCTGGATAAACGCCAGCACAGCCATTTTGGCCGATCGTCAGCCCAAAACTAGCCGCAAAATTGGCGGTCGGTGAATCCACGCCTAATGATTTCGTTTGGATCTCCACGTTTAACGGCAACGTTCCCGCGCTGGTCCGTGAAGTAAAGGCGAAAATCAGTGCCGGCCAAGCTTTGCGGTAATAAACAACTGGATTAATATGGTGCGCAACCAGAATCAACGTATGCAACAACAAAACACCCAACAACGCCACGTAGGCTGCAATAATGAATACGCCTAAGTTAGCAATCAATTCAATACTGTCGGTAGCCGTTGCCTTGGTCATTAACGCGAAAATCCCGTATGGTGTCAGTTGTAATACCAAGTGAACTAAACGACTGACAATTTGATGGATGGCTTCAAACCCTTTGGCAAAAACGGCGGCTTCTTTAGGATAGTCTTTGCGGATCCCCAGAAAAGCTACACCAACAAAGGCGGAGAAAATTACGACTGCGATCGTACTAGTGGCACGGGTACCAGCAAAGTCAGCAAAAATGTTGCTAGGTAGGAAGCTGACGATCTGCTGGGGAATGCTTAAGCCGGTAACTTGCGTTTGGTGTTCCTTTAAGATGGCTAAGTTAGCTTTGCTGGCCGTTGCTTTCACGAAGTCGGCGCCTTGCAAATGGAATAAGAAGACGCTTAGTACGCCGAGAACTGCGGCAATAGCAGTCGTCGCTAACAAAGTCACCAACACCGTCGTTCCGATCCGGCGAATATTAGTCGATAATTTCAGTTTGATAAACGCACCCACTAAGGAAACGAAAATCAGTGGTGTGATCAACATTTGCAGCAGCGCCACGTAGCCACTACCAACAATGTTCAACCAATCGATCGCGTTGGTGATGATCTTACTAGTCGCGCCAAAAGATAATTGCAGAATTAAACCAAAAACAATTCCTAAACCTAACGCCAGAAATACTTGCTTGGAAAACTTAACTTGGCGCCGTTGCAAAAAGTATAAGCCAGTCAAAATTAGACCAGCAATAATGACGATTAAAATAGTCAAACCTGTTGTCATAAAAATTCCTCCCGATTATTACACAAAATTGTTCAATCAGGCGCCCCATCTTGTCGTGCGCCCTTCAAATCACTCAACTGCGGCCACATCACGCCTGAAGTGAACCCCCGGTATTGGACCAGAATCCAATACCGGGGGTTTTACTATGACTAAATATACTAAGCAGTTTAAACTGCAGGTGGTTCAAGACTATCTCACTTCTTCGTTAGGGATTGTATTGATTGCTAGAAAGTACCAGATCA